>CAYZXH010000012.1:0-39470 GCA_964482405.1 uncultured Desulfurococcaceae archaeon
CCTGCGATGAGCGATTGCTCGTAGGTAGATATGTCTTAAGATCAAGCTTTAAATTTGTTGAGGACGTACTAAGTTTGGAGACTCGGGTGGATGGCTAGAGATGCTCAAGATCACGCTGGAAGTATTCACTAGCCTTAAGGAGAAGCTTGGTTGGTCTAAGAAAGAATTAGTTATTAGTGCTTCAGAGTCAACAACCCTAAAAGACGTCTTAGAGGCTGTGCCGGAGCTAAAGTCTTTAATAGTAGAGCAGGATCTCCTCAAGAAAGGCTTCATAATCTTAATTAACGGCAGGCACGCTGAGTTTTTAGGAGGACTTCACGCAATCATCAGAGACGGCGATACCATAGATGTATTCCCTCAGAGCGGCGGGGGCTAATCAAAACATGCTTGAGTTGACGTCAGGTGTTTAAGTACTTTATTAACGCACCACTCAGTATAGAAGCTTCTGAGACCTAGGAAATACATAATCCTCCTTACTAGATCAGGCTTTAGGCTAGCTCCGGCAGCTCTCGGATGACCGCCCCCGCCCATCGAGAGCGCTACCTCCCTCACGTCAAAGGTTCTAGACCTTAAGCTGATAGAACCCCTGCGACATATTACTGCGATGTCGGCCCCATACCTAGATAACAAGATATTCGCGATATACGATGTGAGGTGTTCTTCCTGGTCTTTCAAATAATAAACTACCTTAACGCCACCGCACTCTCTTATTTTCGCTTTCCTCAAAGCTTTGTCGTAGATTTTTAGCTCTTTTGTGATGGCTTTCTCAACTACATCGCTTATCTCAGAGTCTATAGTGCCGTCGAAGTCTGCTAGCTTTCTAAGAGCTTTCTCTTTCCAGGAAGCTCCTCCGACGTAGCCTACGTATCTTGAGAGGAAATTTCCTCTCCAGTCATTCATTAACCATAGGTCAACAGAGCATGCTGCTCTAACTAACTCCTCGGCAGCCTCAATCCCTAAATATTTGTAAACCACTCCAGCACTACAGGTCGATCTATCAACATAGAGGCTCACCCCCAACTCGATGAGTTCCTTAATCCAAGACTCTTCCCATACGTGGTGATCAAACCAGAATACCTCACCGCCAGAACCCAAGACTCTCTTAACGTTCTCCTTAACTTTATCGAAGGAGGTTTTGTTGACGCCTATATCTGTTATGTAGATATTACTGCCGTTAGGTACGCTGGCTAACCTCGTGTGAAGATTGTGCGGTTGTGTGAAGTAGATCCTGTCTAGGTGACCGAATTTCTTCAGAATTAAGGCTCCTGAAGCAACCCCGTCTAGATCTGTATGAGTTATGAGTATCCTCCGCATCTCGCGTTACCCTAAGATACATCTTCACTAACTATAAGCATGACTTACCCCTCAGCCGACAGCTTTGGAAGCTATGTACTCGATAGTTCTCTTAATTACTTCCCTCACCTGCTGCGGTAGCTTAGGTTCTTCAATATTAAGAAAGCCTTTTATTATCGCCGCACGTGCCTCCTCCTCGGAGAATCCCTTACTCAATAAGTAGTTGATTAAGTCCTCACTCATCTTCCCTATAGCCGCCTCATGAGTTAAGAGAGCTTCAGGACTTGAGGAACTTATTTCAGGCAGTGACTCTATTGTAGCGTTATCGTCTTCTATCAATCCTAAACACTCTATATGACCTCTGGAAGGACCTGCACGGCCCTCTATCCTTGACCTAGCGTATATGAGTGAGGACCCCTTACCTAAATTCCTTGAGAGTATCTCACCAGCAGAGTCCTTCCCCTCCAACACTATGGCCGAACCCACGTCGTAGACGCTTTTGCCAACACCGACAACTATGGAATTTAAGGTTGCTTTAGCGCCCTCACCTAAGTAAACCTTTGGGTAAGTCTGTAAAGACTCTACAGAGGAGTAAATAACGTAGTAACTCACATACTCACCTCCCTCCCCAACCTTAACAACCGTGCGAGGTCTCACAACCATGTCCGGAGCCCAAGCGTGTATCATTGTGTAAGTCAGCTTACTTCCTTTCCCCACGTAATACTCTGATATACCGACGTGCAGGGAGCCTAAAGGCTGGTCAGGGACCCCGCAACCAGTAACTAAGTTTAGCTCAGCACCATCATCTACTACCACTATGTTATGAAGTAACTGGGCGTACTCCTTCCTAGTTATGAAGAGACACGTGTATATGGGGTCCTTGATCTTAATGCCTGGCGGGACGTATATGAAGAATCCTAGCTCGTTACCGTAGAGTTTTGTTGCCGCAGTATACTTGTCTGTATCAGGCTTCACCAACCTCCACGAATACTCTCTAACCCAGTCAAGCTTCTTAAGAGCCTCACTAGTCGGTAAGACTACAGCGCCACGCTCAGTTAGCTTCTCACGCATGAACTTAGAGAGAATGGACTCATTGACTTGGAGGTAGTCAGCCTTTCTTAAAAAACCGCTACCGAGTCCCAACCTACTTGAGATCTTGTCAACCTCCCTTTCCTCAAGAACCCCCTCCTCAGCTAACCCAACGTTGAACCTGCTTAAGTCGACGTCGGGGCCGTAAGGTGAGGGTTTATTAAGCGCTTTCAAGAGTGTTTCACGTTCCACGCGATCACCCCATCCTAGCTAGTTGAGTTAAAGCTCCTGAAAACCCATACCTTTCTATAGACGGCACCACCTCATCGTATAGCCCTGAATGCACGAGAGTCCCCCCGTAAAGCACGTGAACAGAAGTTATGTAATCTCTCAGAAGCCTAAGCATATGTAGGGAGTGAGTAACTAGCACCACAGACGTGCCCTTACTCAGAGCAACCTTCAGAGCTTCAGACATCTTATTAAGGGACTCCACATCCACACCGCTATCTGGTTCGTCAAGCAACGCAACCCTAGGCTTAGTAAGCAAGGTCAAGAACGTCTCTAACCTCTTCTTCTCACCACCACTCATCTTATCAAACAAATACCTACTAAGAAGATCCCTAACCTCTAAGACCTCGGAGAGAACTTCCGCATAACTATTCTCGACATTAAATCTTCTCATAAGCTCCTCCGCAAACCTTCCTGCCACCAACCCCTTAATGGGAGGAGGTAACTGATACGCTACCACTATCCCCTTCCTAGCCTTGACGTGAGGAGGCTCCTGAGTTATATCGGAACCCTCAAAAATAATGCTGCCCTTAATCACCTCGTACGGCTTAATACCCATCACCGCGTTGAGGAGGGAAGTCTTGCCGGAACCGTTAGGCCCTAACACCACGTGTAGATCCCTAGGCTTAACAACTATGTTAATGTTTGAAAGTATCTTCCTCTTACCAACAGCTACATCAATCCCCCTCAACTCAAGCACTCAAGCCACCCAGAATATATTAGTTCGTGTTTATTATAAATAACTCTTTTATACCTTAACACTCCAAGAACTAGCATCCCCCTAAGTGGGGCCTGGGCGTTGCTGTGTTAACTTTAATAGCATTGGAAGAGTTCTGATGTAATGGGGGGTTCCGTGCTAGTAGTTTATGACTCTAGACATAGACTTCACGCAAACCCGCAATTCAGGCACCCTGCAAACCCTTCCAGAACAATTAAAATTATTGAAGCGTTAATCAAGTCCGAGGTCTCTAGTCAATTAAGTTTCATAGGTATTCGAGAACCTGAGGAAGAGATTCTACTCCTAGTTCACGACCCTGAGTATGTGGAATACATTAAGAGGGAATCCTCCAAGGGTTTTCACTACATAGATCCTGATACTTACGTAAGCGAACACACGTATCTCGTCTCAGCCTCATACATGACTACCACGTATCACGTGACGCTTGAGTCTCTTAACAGTAGGGAAGCCGTGTTAGTCGTCCCTAGACCGGGAGGACACCATGCCGGCAGGTCAGGCAGGGCCTTAGGAGCTCCAACACTAGGTTTCTGCATTTTCAACTACGCGGCCGTAGCTTCCGCTGCTCTTCTGAAGAAAATGAATAAGGTGTTGATAATTGATTTCGACGCGCATCACGGCAACGGAACACAGGAGATATTCTGGGATGACGGTCGTGTGGTTCACGTAGACATACACCAGGAAGGTATCTACCCAGGGACCGGGGACGTGCTAGATGTCGGGAGTGGTGCGGGAGAGGGTAAAATAATTAACATACCTGTGTCTGCTGGAGCCGGGGACGAAACCTACATGTGGGTTCTTGAGGAAATCATCAAGAAGCTAGTAGAGGTTTTCAAGCCGGGCGCTTTAGTGATCTCAGCAGGTTTCGACGCGCACTTAAACGACCCGTTAACGTCACTGGCAGTGACTAAGATTACTTACAGGAACATAGGCGCGTTCTTAGGCGAGCTACTAGTGAGAAACGAGGTTATGAGCGTGGTCTCTGTGGTTGAGGGAGGTTACGGGGAGGGTTTAGTGCCCGGCGTGATTAACTACGTGAGCGGATTCTTAACACGTAGTAAGCACCCGAACGATGTTAAAGCAATCCCGGCAGGTCTCAGGAAGAGGGTTAAGGATTCCCTGAAGGCTAATCTAAGTAGGTATTGGGGGGTGGAAATCCAAACATAAATACAAACCCCTAAGTATTTCTTGAAGTTTATTTTCAATCCGTAGTTGTATGTATTTGAGGTAGTAGGTGCCGAGGTGCTTAGCTGTTGTCAAAACCCTTGATCAGGCTTAAGAGGAAGCTGACTACGGAGAACTTATGGGTTTACGTGATTGCCTCATTAATGATTAAGCCAACTTATGCTTACGACGTGCGGAAACTAATCAACGAGTTATTTGGTTTTAACCCTACGACCATCACCCTCTACTCAGTCATATACAGGCTGAAGAAGGACGGCTTAATTAAGGAGGAGTTGGTGTCCGGCGAGAAGATCTACAAGCCTACCGAGGAGGGCGTTAAGGAGCTGAAAGAAGCTATATCTTATATGGAGCAAGTGATTAAGCGCCTCAAAGAGATCACACACCCTGCTCAGAAATAGTGGGCGGGTATGGATCTAGTTTTAGCTCCGGGGGGCGTGGAATGCGCTACGGTATAGGGCTAGACTTAGCTGCTAAGCAAGACAGGTGCTCAGGAATCGCGGTAATCGATTCTTACTACGGGGAAGTCGTGAGTGCGGGTTGCTTGAGAACAGATAACGAAATAATAAGTTTTGTTTCTGATCTAAAGCCTTCTGTTATAGCGATTGACGCACCCCTGACTAATAAGCCCGAGATAAGGGAGGTGGACAAGTTAATGATAAAGCTTGGTTTCAGGGTCTTCCCACCTAGTTTTAAGTGGATGAGGCAACTCTCCCTGAGAGGTTACGAGTTGATGACCAAGCTCAACACCCCGGAATTCACGATCATCGAGACACATCCTAAGAGCGTCTTAAAACATGTCGGGTTAAAGAACTTTAAAGAACTTCTTGATTTAATAGGCGTTAAATTAGGTGAGTTACAGGTGACGAATAAACACGTTGAGGACGCTTTAATAGCTTCTGCGGTCGCTTACTGTTACATATTGGGTCGCGTTAGCAAAGTAAGTTCTCATGATGGAGTCATTTACTTAGTCGAGAAAATGTAGCGTAAGAACTCCTAAACTTCGATCTCTGAAGGTAGGTAGGTTATTAGTATTCCTTGAAATCTCCTAGCCCACCACTTCAGGTATTCCTGCGTAGATTTCCTTTCCTCAACACTAATCATGAACTTCTTCTTAGCCCACTCAACCTCCTCGTTTCTTATGATTCCGTCACCCTTGCTAGCAGCGAGTCTTAAAAAAGCGTCTAGCTCTGCGAGAGAGAACCACCTACTTAATTCCACGATCCTGTCTATCACGGAGTCTTCCGCGAACTTGATCGCGTATCTCCTAGCGTTATTGAGTATGGCTTTCCTCCTCATCTCCCTGTCAGGGTACCCTAAGACTATGGTTGTATCTATCCTACCAGGTCTTAAGAGTGCTGGATCTATTAAGTCTGGGTTATTAGCTGTAAGTATTGTGAAAGGTCTTTCAGGTCTCTGCAGGTGGTAGAGGATGGTTGAGATCTCGCTCACGTGTGCTTCATGTATGGTGTACTTCCTAGAAGATATGAACTCAGCATCATCTATCACTAAAGCAACCCTGTTCTTCTGCTTGAATATCTGCTGAAATATTGCGTTAAGAGCTTTCTCGGTAGCGCCGTACCACATAGACCTGTAGTTCTGGGGTCTTAGTTCTATCACGCTTAGATTAAGCGCTGACGCCAGAGCCTCAGCTAACACGGTCTTGCCTACGCCTGGAGGTCCCGTTATGAAAGCCCCCTTAGCTGAGAAGGTGAGGCCTTTGAATATGGGGTTGATTAGGACTATCCTGATCTCCTCTATCAGCTTATGGGGCAGGTCGCTTAAACTCCATGAAGGTCTCCTTATAGGTATCCTTATGTCCCTGTACTCGTTCCCGTCGCTCACGATGACTCGGAGCTCGCTGTGCTCAACAGGTCTTAAACTAATGACCGAGATTGGCTGAAGCACTTCGTAGGGAGCGATATCTATTCTCTGCTTCCCTAAGTCCTCCACAAGTCTCGACCAACAATTACTCACTACACCCGCAACCCTGCTCTTGATTTTCTCGTCCTCCTCGTCAGGAGATACTAAAATCACGACAGGTCTTAAACCCTCAACCTCCTTACCTTCCGCGAAGGTGATTGAGGCTGAGAGTAGCTCGGCTCTCTTAAAACCTCTCAGAACCAGGCCTAGTATTCCGTAATACTTCTTCCTAGAAACTATCTTGGAGAATATGTTGAGTGAGAGCGGTACTAACGCAAACGAAATATCGCTTTCCTTCACCGTGAACCTTGACCTAATCTTCAGGTAGTACGCGAAGTCTAAGTTCTCAAGGTTCTCCAAGTAGTTGTAGTGTTTGCTAAGCGTTGCGAGGAGTCTGTAGGATACGTATGAGTCTCTGTAAGGAACGTAAGACACGAAGAGATTCTTAACGTCTCTGTAGAGATTACTCCAAAGCACTTTAGCGTCTTTAAGTTTCCTCGACATCTCTAACCCAATGTAGGATACTCAAACAACACATATAAACGTATCTCCGGTAAGGAACCTGGCTAGCCACATTCACTTAATTAGTTCTTCCTAGAATAATTTCTTAGGGGTTATGGGGTGTTAAGGGTAGCGGTAGTGCCTGTTGGTGGTGAGGCCGTTAGGTTAAGGCCACTCACTATAGAGACTTCGAAGAGCATGGTGAGATTCCTTAATAAGCCTTTACTAGAGTTAGCGTTGCTTCGGTTAGCTAGGTCAGGTATTAAGGAGGTCTACTTAGGTGTTAGGGGTTACTACAATTACAAAGACTTATTCGATTACTTCAGGGAGGGTTACTGGTTTAAGGAAAGATACAGTTTAAGGGAGGATCTGAGAATTCGCTACATGCCTAGATATGACACTCTCGGCAACGCTGACGCCGTAAGAATAATCATGGAGTATTACGAGATTAAGGAGCCTGTCGTGGTGATTCAGGGAGATAACCTATTCGATTTAGATGTGCAGGAAGTCTTTAAGGAACACTCAAGGAAGAATGCTTTCATGACGATAGGACTTAAGGAAGTTGAGGATGTAAGAGAGTTCGGGGTCGCCGAAGTCTGTGAGGATTTAAGGATAAGGAGGTTTGTCGAGAAGCCGAGGCCGGAGGAGGCTCCGAGTAAGCTAGCTAACACAGGGATTTACGTGATTAATGCGGAGATAGTGGATTTCTTTAGGGAGGGTGAGGGTAGGAAGCTCCTTAAGGAGGGTAGGATGGATTTCGGGAGTGACGTGATACCTAAGCTGGTAGAGTTGGGGTTCCCTGTGTACGGATACTTAGTGAGTGGTTATTGGTTTGATGTAGGAACTCCTGAGAGATACTTGAAAGCCATGATCTACTTGCTCTATAACATGAGGGTTGAGGATCTGGAGGCTAAGGAGATATACGGTGGTGTATTAGGGATGGGTAAATCTAAGATGTCTCAGAATTTGCATGAAACTATACGTAGGAGAATACTTGAAAAAGACCTTATCTTCGTAGGTAAGGCGTTGGTAGGTAGGCACGTATCCATAGGCAGTAAATGCTACGTAGAGGATTCAACAATAGACAATTACGTTGTTGTGGGGAATAGATGCGAGATAGTTAGGTCGGCAGTCATGGACAGGGTTAGGATAGGTGATAGGGTTAGGATCGTTGACTCAATTATCGGTAGGCACGCGCTCATAGGCAGCAATACCACGATAATAAACAGCGTGATAGGGGATAATTCTGTGATAGGGGATAACGTTAGGTTGGTTAACGTGAGGGTGTGGCCGCACGAGCAGGTATCGAGTAACGCGGCTATAGAGAACTACGTCGTCAGACCACATTACACGCAGCAATACTGAGAGGGACCTACCTTGATAATCGCGCCTTCACAGATAAGGAAAGTGTGGATTATTACGTTTGAGTACGCGGGCTTAAAGAAGGTTGGTGGTTTGGGTGAGGCAGTCAAGAACATATCAGTAGCTTTAGGTAGCTTAGGTTATGAAGTAACCGTGATCATGCCTTCACACGGAATTAACGCGGGTCAAGTTTTAGAGGGTGTTACGTGTAGTGGGGTGCGTGTTGGAGAGGACCGGTGGCATTACCCCTATAACATAGGGTTTAGTTCCTTGAACGTTAATGATAAGGTTAGGGTCGTGTTGGTCAGGGGGAATGACTCCAGGACGTCCACAATATTAGAGGACCCCTACGTCTACGGCAGGGTTGAGGAGAAAGCTTGTCTACTATGTAAGGCTTTAATATGCTTAGCCGAGTACCTAGGCTTTCCGGACATTATTCACAGCAATGACTGGCATTCTGCGTTAGCCGCTATCACCCTGAAAATATACGCGGAACATAAGGGTCTAGCACTTCCGTACCTACATCAAGTACACTTACCCGGCTCCCCTAGGTTTTCCTGGCACTACGCATCGCCTGAATGGTGTGGGGTTCCGGTAGGTCAGCACCGTGTTTGGAGGGTTTGTTGCCATCGCCTTGAGAACACGTACGATTTGTGGAGGTCCGTGGACGGTAATTTAGAGGCGTTCGCCGTGTTAGAAGCTGATGCCGTTGCTACGGTAAGTCGCAGCATGATTGACGAGTTGCTGGGTAGGTATGGTGATTGGATTAGGGAAAAGACCTGCTTCATCTATAACTCAACTGACTGGGACTTGAGGGAGGTAGTTGATTATGCTTCAAGGAGTTACGGGGAGGTTGATAGAGCTAGGTTGAGATGGGTCGTGGTCAGGGATTTGCTCAACAGGTATAGGAGTCTCGGTCAGCTAACCGAGGGAGACGCTTTAGTGCTTAGTACCGGGCGCTTAACGCCGCAGAAAGGCTTCGAATACCTGCTCAGAGGTTTTAGGAGAGTAGGGGAGGGTTTAAGACTAATCATACTTGGCGTTTCGGTAGGTGATTTAGGTTATGAAGACTACATACGTCAGCTAACACTAGACTTAAGCGGGAGAGCAGTCTTAATCACTGAGAAAATAGATCAACAAATGTATAAGTTACTACATTACGTAGCCAACGCTTTCGTAGTTCCCTCAATTTACGAACCTTTCGGAATAGTGGCTGTTGAATCGATGGCTGTCGGCACCCCGGTAGTAGCGAGTGACGTCGGGGGGTTGAGCGAGATAATCAGCGACTTAAGGCTTCGAGAAGACGGTTGTGGAATTAAGGTTCAGCCAGGTAATGAGTCAGAATTAGGTGAAGCTATACAGAACCTATCATACCTAACGCTAATTAGTGAGACAGGTAAGGGTATTGAATACCTGACGTACGAGAACCTGAAACAACTAGCTCGTAAAGACCCGGCGGTAGGACACGTAGTTAGGGAAAACTGTGTTAAGCACGTTGAACAGAAATTTAGATTACGTAACACAGCTGAGCAAGTAGTTAGGTGTTATGAGTTAAGTAGGAAGATGGCTTACTATAGAGCAATGACTTAGGTCATTACGACGTCGTAGCTCATCAACAGAAGTCCAAAAACACGTGAAAACCTTATATAACCCTTCTTACTAACATACTCTTATGTGAGTGGCATGGATGGCTTGAGCTCTTCTCTGATAATGTGCGAGGATTTCTGTAGCGAGTTTTGTGAGTTGAAAGAAGATGAAGAGCTTGAATTATGCTTAAACTCATGTATGAGGTATTGTCTTTCAGCAAAAGACTAAGTAGGACTTGACCACCCACCTAGGTAGTTGAATTCCGTCTAAAGATTTAAAACTTACTGAGCTAACAATTGTAGTGGCTAGAATAAGATGATTTCAGGGACAGGACATAATGAGTTTAGTGGCAGAGGGGGTAATATTTGCTAGATTTTTCTACCCTTATTTTCATGATCGTTCACTGGGCTCTGATAGATTCTGTTGATCCTTGCGTATTCGCGCTCTTCGTAGCTATATTGATTTCCGCATCATTAATAAGTGTCAGACACTTAATTAAGGTAGGGTCTGCCTTCATATCATCGATTTTCCTCGGGTACTTAGCCTTCGGCGCTCTACTAAGGTTCTTAGCTGGGGGGTTACCTAGGTGGTTATTAAGTATTGCAACACTGTCTTACGGCCTAGTTATGCTAGTTAATAGTCTCAGGAGCGGTGAAGTCGTTACCCAGCTTTTCGTATGTAGAGAAGATGAACTACCTTGCAGGATAATCAATACCTTAAAACTCAACAAAATCTCGGGAATAGACGTCTTATCAACAGTTATAATAGGGTTTATAGCCTCCTTCACCTTACTCCCATGCAGCGCAGGTCTCTACATAATCTACAACATCATAATGTTAGAGTACGGCTTCTTGACATGGTTGTTAACATCCGTGTTATACGTAATCATATTCGAGACCCCCTTAATACTGATATTACTGTTCTTCGCGGGTTTCTCCAAGATTAAAAAAGTTAACGAGACTTTAATGAGTAAACAAAAGATAATTAAGATAATCGGGTCACTAATCATGATTGCTATGTCAGTCTACATACTTATTTCAACTTAAAACTTTATATTGCTAAAGTAGTAGCGTATTCGGTGATCTCTAACGAGTGAAGTGGGTGGTGAGCGGGAGGAAATCACTTGGGGTATAATAGCTTGGATTATACCATTGATAGGAGCCATACTAGCACTGACTCTGAGACCTAACTATAAGTATGCTAAGTACTGGTCATATCTAAACTTATCATTCTTCATAGTGATAGTTGTGAGCGCTATCATAACGGGGATCCTAGGCCTCATACCCATCATTGGCTGGATCATAAGCACTCTAGTATGGGTTGCCTTACTTATTTTGTGGATTATAGGAATAGTTAAGTCAGCGGGCAACGTGTATTGGAAGCCTCCGGTAATATACGACATAGCTAGAATGTTAGGTATTGAAAAGATATGATTACGTGAGAGTTTTTATGAGATAATTACGTTAACGGTTTCTCAACATGTTTTTATGCTTTATTCGAATAGAAAGTGGTGTTAGAATGGGTAGTGTTGAGATTAAGGAAAGGGAGTTAAGGATTGGAGATGTTAATCAGTTATGGTTTGAGTATGATAGACAGACAGACATTCTCTACATAAACTTTGGTTACGACATAGAAGAAGCTGATGAAGCTTTGCTCACGGAAAATAATGTGGTCGTGAGGATTAAGGAGGGCAGGGTAGTCTCCCTCACAGTATTCGATTTCATGAAGAGAATAGGTTTTGAGACATGAGCATCTCATCAATAATCAAAGAAGTCAAGTCTGCTGCAAGACCCTACGAACTCCTGGAGCTGGTCGTGAGGTTATCCTCATATCACAGAATACAGGGCTCGCGTGAGTTACTGGAAGCAAGCGACTTCATGAGAGGGTTCTTAGAAGAAGCAAGCAATGAAGTGAGTGTCGAGGTTTTCAGCTACGCGAATCCCCCGAAGTGGTTGAGCCCCTTAGTTGGTTGGGACTTGATTGACGGCGAAGTACGTGTCACGTACCCGGAAAGAGGGGTTCTTTCCTCAGTCAAGAAAGCTTCTACAGCAGTCGCAGCACACTCACCGCCAGGTGAGTTCTCAGGCCAGGTTAGTTACGCGGAAAGTGAGGATCTAATACCTGATGATGTTGAGGTATTGCTAACCAGTAACAGGAGTTTAGACATGTATTTCGAGGCTGTCAGAAAGGGAGCTAAGGCTCTCTTAATATATAGGAGAGACGCTCCCCCGAAAGGCATTCCATACATAGGTCTTTTCCCCACCCCAGACGAAGCTTACAAGATGAAGGCTCCAGTATTATGTGTTCCTAGAGGGAGTGCGGAGAAAATTAAGACGTTGCTTGGTAAGGGCGAGAAAGTGATTGTTGAGGGCTTCGTTAAATCAACGTATAGTGATCCGAGAGAGTTAAAGATCGTCATGACAGAATTCGGCGATGGCGGTAGGGAAATACACGTAACCGCACACTACTGCCACCCTAGAGGAACAGTCAACGATAACGTCAGCGGCGCGGCGACATTGCTATACGTAGCTAAGCTACTCAGCAAGCATTCCTGTGAGATAGCGCGTAACTTACGAGGCTTTAGGGTCAGGCTCGTGTGGGTACCGGAACATTACGGGTCAGTAGCGTTAGTCAAGAAACTACTTGATGAGAACGTTGAGATTCTGGGAGCTCTCAACCTAGACATGATCGGCGAAAAACAAGCCTTAACGAATTCCGTGTTAAATTTCATACGCCCACCAGTACTACTCTTAAGCGAGTTCGAGGCACACGCATTCAGAAACTTCTTCACCAGCTTGGGTAGTGGTTGGGGTTTAACAACATCAATTACTAGGAAGCATCAATTTAGATTTGAGTTAAAGTCTTATGAAGCTGGGAGTGATCACGATGCGTACGTGGTTTTCGGGATACCCGCTGTTTCACTAACTAACTGGCCTGACAAATTCTACCACACGAACCTAGACTCAATTAATAAATTCAGCCCGTCTAACGCTCTGAGAATCACAATCACAGCACTTAGGGCGGCACTGACCTTCGAGTTTAATAATCAACTTAAGCACTATGAGAGCTTCATGAGAGAATCAGAGTATTTCAGCCTCCCCAAACCAATCTACAGGGTACGTAAAGACCTTTACGAGCAGCGAAGGAACTGCAGGTTCGCGAGGGAGCTGGCTGGGTATCCCTCTCCACAGTACCTTCTCAGAAAGGTCAAGGATGTTGAGGTTCGCGAGGAAATAAAGAGGTTCCTCAGTAAGGCGTCGTGGGCTGTGACAGCCTACGTAATAGCGAATACCTACTCTTTCTGCGGTCTGAGCGTCAACGACTTGAGGAAATCCTTGGTTGGTGAGTTAGGGATTAAAGTCTGTGAGAGAGAACTCGACATTGTTTTGAAGTCTCTGGAATTATTGAGGGAAATTCCCTTAGGGTGATTTTTCCGTGTTGCTGGTTTATTATGGTAAGGGTAAGGGCAAGACCACGGCCGCTCTAGGTATAGCGATGCGTGCTTTAGGAAGGGGTTGGAGAGTCGTAGTGATTCAATTCATGAAGAGTGGTGCGAGCGGGGAGACCTACTTCTTGAGGAGTTTATCACGTACATATAGGAAAAGAATACACGTAGTTAACGTGGGTGTGGAAGGGTTCGTTAACCCGGAAAATCTAAGTGATTTTAGAGCGTCAGCAACTATGGCGCTGATTTACGGCTTCTTCAAGGAGGTTTACCCGTCCTTAATGCGTAGGTCACGCCCTAAGCTAGTTGTTTTCGATGAGCTAGGTATAGCGTCTCATATGGGGCTGGTTGACGAGGGTTTACTAATCGATATTTTGAGGAGGTTCGTGGGCAATCCCCACAGACATGCCGTAGTTACTGGACGGTACGTACCTAGGACTATTAGAGATCTCGCTGACTTAGTTACTGAGGTTAGGGAAGTAAAGCATTACTATAAAAAAGGTTTCGTTAATATTGAGGGCTTAGATGTTTAGCTGTTCCTGACTTAAGGAATAAGCATCTGGTAGAGGTTATTGCTTATCACGTAATACGCGAAGACAAGCGATACTATGCTCATCAACTTTATCAATATGTTTATGGAAGGTCCTGCAGCGTCTTTCATGGGGTCGCCGACCGTGTCTCCTATGACAGCGGCTTTATGAGCTTCGCTACCCTTACCTCCGTGATGTCCTGCCTCAATGTATTTCTTGGCGTTATCCCAAGTATTCCCTACGTTCCCTTGGAAGAGCCCGAGCAGTAGCCCGGAGATTGTCGCCGCGAGCAGCATGCCTGCGAGAGCGTAAGGTCCTAGAACGAACCCGACGACAAGCGGGGATACTATAGCAATTAACCCGGGAACTACTAACCTCTTTATCGCGTAGGAGGTCACTATAGCTACTGCTTTACCGTAGTCGGGCTTCTCCTTAAATTCCAGTATTCCTGGCTTCTCCCTGAACTGCCTCCTAATCTCCTCTATTAGGACGAACGCTGAATCACTGACCGCGAGTATAACTATCGAGGTGAAGAGAGCCGGCATCACCACCCCTATGAACATCCCTGAAATCAGTCCGGCATTCAATACCGTCAACGACTGAAAGAGACTACTTAAGTTCGCTCCGGTATAGTACTGAAGTATCGACGCGTAAGCACCTATGAAAGCAAGCGCGGTTAGAGCCGCCGAACCTATCGCAAAACCTTTACTAACTGACTTCATGGTATTCCCGGCAGCATCTAACTTATCGGTTATTCTCCTGACATCTTCACCTAGGTCGGCTTGCTCAGCTATCCCGGCAGCGTTATCGGTTATGGGTCCGTAAGCATCAGCGCTTACGACAACCCCTGTTAAGGACAGCATGCCTACCGCTGAGAGCGCCACGCCGTAAATGCCTAACCAGAATTCCTGCGTAGGTAGCCACAAGACTAGGAATGCTGTTAAGGACGCGATAGCTATCATCACAGCGGGCACGAAAGCGCTTAAGAGTCCGTAAGCGAAGCCGGTTAAGATGGTGAGGGCGGGCCCCGCCTCAGACATCTTAGCAACCCTTCTTACTGGCGAATACCTAGCGTTAGTGAAGTAATCGCTAGTTAATCCTATCGCTACCCCTGCTACAAGACCGGCGACTATCACGACCCATACCCTAACACCTAGCTCGCCGCCGATTAACTGGGTGATCCCGAAGAACGACATGAGAGCTATGAGGATAGACGCTACCACAGTAGCTAGAGTTAACGGTTTTGATGGATCACCTCCCTCCCTCGTGCGCACGATGAACGAGGACAGTATCGAGGCTACTATACCTACTGCAGCCACTACGAGCGGGATTAAAGCGAAGCTACTCCAGGAATATAAGCTGAAACCTCTGAGCTGTGTTGACGCTATGACCATAGTAGATATTATGGCGCCAACGTAGGACTCGAAGAGGTCAGCACCCATCCCCGCAACATCACCTACGTTATCACCTACGTTATCCGCTATCACACCGGGATTTCTGGGGTCGTCCTCAGGTATCCCAACCTCAACCTTACCCACGAGGTCGGAGCCTATGTCCGCTGCCTTAGTGTATATCCCGCCCCCTACTCTAGCGAATAACGCGACTGAGGAAGCTCCGAAGCTATAGCCTATTATATCGTTTATTGCTTCCGGAGTCTCTCCGTAGGCAATATATTGAAGAGCTATCAGCATGAGTCCTACACCAACAGTCATTAAGCCCATCACTAAACCACCGTTGAAAGCAAGTCTTAAAGCTCTGTTAAGTCCTTTTTCTTTAGCTAAGTTAGCTGTTCGTACGTTAGCGTTCACAGCTATCTTCATACCTACGAAACCCGCGGTGATTGAGGAAAGCGCTCCTAAAACATAGCTAATAGCCATCCTATACCATCCTAGAAGCACGAGCAGAACGACGATCACCACAGCGATGCCGGAAATAACCGTATACTGTTTTTTGAGGTAAGCGTTAGCACCCTCCTTTATATACTCGTGAATCTCTATCATCCTACCAGAGCCCGGAGGTTCTTTAACGACCTTATAAGAAGTCAGTAACGCGTAGATTATCGCTACCGCCGCAATACCTAAGACGACGAACTCGGTAAGCACTTCACACACCGAGAATACTATAGAGAAGCTTAACGCTTAAAAGCTTTATTTTGTTTTGTAAGTGATAAGTAGAGTCTACAGACTCAAGTAACTAATTGGGAGTTGTTGAGGTGAGGAGGAGGGATTGAGTACGCAATACGCGACCATATATACCAAGACAGGACTTGACGACATCTTAGCGACTGCGACGCTATCAATAGCTTTAGCTAGTAAGGGCGTTAAAACGTATGTGGAATTCGTTCCTCAAGTAATTAAAACCCCCGTCAAAATAGTTAGAAGCTACGCTATAGGCATAGTCCCCTCCCAGAACGTGAGCATATATAGCTCGATAGGTTTCCAGCTAATCCAAGAGAAAAGACTGGGTGTTGTCGTTAAGTATGATGACGTGGGGAAAGGCGAGATTTTAATGAGTCTTTCCGAGACGTACACATTGACTCAGGTAGTGTTGGAGTACGCCCAGACCTTAAACATCACGATAGATCCCCCGGAGCAACTCATTAAAGACGTAATATCATTAACTACTGGGAAACCAGCCGAAGCAAGCAAGATAGGTAAGGCACTAGCTAAGGCTATTAAAATGGATTACAGCTCGCCGGATTTCGTAAACGCTCTCTACGCATACTTCCTGCAAGTGTTGAGGACTAAATCATATAAATTGAGTCCCGAGATAGCTGAGAGAGCCGCAAAATATGATGAAGCCTTGAAATTAGTTGATGAACTACTGAAGAGCGATAATCTACTAAGTTACGGTCCTTTAAGAGTGGTGGTGATTTCACGTGGTTTTGAGAAACCCTTGATTCGCGATAACTACCGGTTACTGAAGCCTCTAGTCAACGACATACTGCTCAGACTATGTAAGGAGGATGGGATCGGTATGGCGGTTCTCGAGACGGACTTAGGGCATACCTTAAAGATATGTTTAGGTTCCAGGAAGATTAGCTTCGTAAACATAATATCCTCACTACCTAAAGAACTCTCAAGCGAGCTCAACGTGACTTTGAGGGGTAATCACGTACTAATAGCGTTTAAAAACCCGTCTAAGAGTTCCTTAGACGCTATCTTAAGTATAGTAGACTCTATAGCTACGGGCCTAGCACCCTTATTAACTACATCACCTAAAACTCAGTGAGTATTAGATGAGAGCCGTAGTTACGGGCGGGGCAGGCTTCATAGGCTCTCACGTAGCCGAGTATCTAGTTAATAAAGGCTATGAGGTAGTAGTTGTAGACAACCTAAGTTCCGGTAGCTTAGAAAACATCAGTCACTTAATTAGGAGCGGGAAGGTTAAGCTCTTAATCAAGGACTTAAAGATTTTCGATAATGAGTTGAGGGATGCTCTTAAGGAAGCAACCACTGTATACCACTTCGCAGCTAATCCTGAAGTAAGGATTTCGTTAACGGAGCCACGCACGCATTTCGAGGAGAATGTGTTAGTAACGTTCAACGTCCTTGAGGGTTGCAGACTAAACGATGTTGGCGAGGTAGTTTTCGCGAGTTCATCAACTGTTTATGGCGACGCCCAAATATTCCCTACCCCGGAAGAACACCCGACCAGACCCATATCTATTTACGGTGTGTCGAAGCTCTTGTCCGAGAACCTAATCACCGGATACAGTGATATTTACGGTGTGAGAGCCTTGATACTTAGGTTCGCTAATATAGTGGGACCCAGGCAAACCCATGGTGTCATCGTAGACTTCATCAAAAAGCTGAGGAAGAACCCTGACGTGCTTGAGATCTTGGGTGATGGAACACAAAAGAAGTCGTACCTCCACGTAAGCGACTTAATAGAAGGTATGAGCACGGCTTTAGAGTATTTAAGGAGTTCACGCAATAAGTATGAAGTTTTTAATGTAGGTAATGTGGACTGGATAACCGTTAAGGAAATAGCTGACTTAGTCGTTGAGGAGATGGGTCTCGGGGACGTCAAGTATGTCTACAACCCAGCAACACTTGATGGTAGGGGATGGGTTGGGGACGTCAAATTCATGTTACTTGACGTGAAGAAGTTGATGAGCTTAGGATGGAAACCGAAACTCACTTCGAAGGAAGCTTTAAGAGAAGCTATTAGATGGGTTAAGAGAAATCTCGAAAATGATTCTGCCACACTTAGAACGGGGATATGAAGTCGTCAGGTCTTGGCGGCTCGGGCTTTAAGCCTTTCCTTTGCCTTATCTTAGCTACTATATCCATTAACAGAGACTCCGGTACCGGTGCCCACCTACTGAACTCGGTGCCCCAGAAAGCTCTGCCGGCGGTTGCTGATCTCAGCTCATTAGCTAAGTCTAGCGACTCAGCTACCGGTATCTCAGCTATTACCCTGGAAGCGTTACTACTCAAAGTAATTACGTCAAGAACCTTACCTCTCTTCCTAGTTATGACTGAGATAGCTGAACTCATCAAGTCTACCGGAACCCTAATATCTATCTTCTGTATCGGCTCTAGAAGTGTAGGCCTAGATAGCAACATCCCGGCGTATATCGGGTTTCTGACGGCCGGGAATATCTGCGCTGGGCCTCTGTGCGCTGGATCTTCATGGACCACCGCGTCATGCAGAATAACCTTAACGCCTCTGACCCTCTCCATGCAGAGAGGCCCCTCACTCATCGCTAACCTAAAGCCTTGAATGATTGTGTCCTTAATCTCCCTCAAGTACTGAACGCCTGTGGTCTTGTCAACGAATACGTTAATGCCTTCATCTATTGCCCAGATCCTCTTCGCCTCGTCGTAGTCCCAGCCGGCTTGATCTCTTAGAATCCTAGCTACCTCCCTAGGATCCATGTTCTCGGTCACGGCTCCTTGCTGAATCAACGAGATGGTTTCCTCGTTGAGGGGCTCGACACTTATGTAGAACTTGTTGTGCTTATTAGGAGACTTACCTTCAAGGACTTGTGAGGACCCCCTTATGGTCTCCCTATACACGATTATCGGGGGAGTTGTGTCAACCTCTATACCGTAATTCTCTTTGAGTAACGTGAGGGTTATTTCTAGGTGGAGGGGGCCCATACCAGCTATTAAGTACTCCCCTGTCTCCTCGTTTATCTTAACTATTAAGTTAGGGTCTTCTATAGCCATCTTCCTCAGAGCGTCAATAAGTTTCGTTAAGTCTTGCGTTTTCTTAGGTTCTATAGCCATAGTGACGACCGGCTCTGTAACGTATCTTAGTCTTTCGAAGGGTGCGGCCATATCCTTGAACATTACGTTAACAGCTGTTTCCCCTGCTCTAGCTCTCTCAAGACCTAGGACAGCACCTATATTCCCTGCAACAACCTGATCTACCTGCTCTCTAAACGGACCCATGTAAAGCGATACTTGAAGAATCTTTTGCGGGGTTCTTGCGTTAACCAGCCAGACCTCCTCACCAGCCCTCAGTGTTCCTGACATTACTCTCCCGGTAGCCACGAATCCTGCGTGGGGATCTAGCCTCATGTCGTTAATCATGTATACTAGTGGTCCGTTAGGGTCTGCCTCAAGCATTGCTCTCCCAAGCTCGGTGTTTATATCTCCCTTCCATATCTTAGGTATCCTGTACTTCTGCGCTATTCTTGGGTTAGGGACGTGGGTAATCACGGCTTCAAGCAGGGTTTCATGCAATGGAGCTATTTTCTGAAACTCCTCGACAGCTTCCCTGCCTTTCTCGTAAGCTTTAATCAACTCCATTATGTTAGTTCCTTTCCTCTGAGCGTGCGGGACTGTCAAGCCTATCTTATCCTTCGCTGAACCGAATATTACCTGTCCCTTCGACGCATCCAAAACCCACTTATCCCTGAATTCTGGGTCAGCATTCTCTATAATCAGCCTGTTAACTTCCTTTATTATATCCACGAATCTTTTCTGTATCTCCTGCGGTGAGAGCTTCAACTCTTTTATCAACCTATCTATCTTGTTTATGAATAAGAGAGGCCTCACTCTCTCTTCCAAAGACTGCCTAAGCACGGTCTCCGTCTGGGTCATCACACCCTCAACAGCGTCGACCACGACTATCGCGCCGTCAAGAACACGTAAAGACCTAGTCACCTTACCTGAGAAGTCCACGTGTCCGGGGGTGTCAATCAAGTTTATGACGTACCCCTTACCACCCAACTCGTGATACAGGCTTATGTTAGCTGCCTTTACCGTAACACCTCTCTTCTGTTCCACGTCAAGGTAGTCCAGAGCCAGAGCCTCACCAGCAACTTTAGCGGAGATTATGCCAGCCGCCGCTAACAGCACGTCGGAGGTAGTGGTCTTGCCGTGATCCACGTGTGCAATTATACCTATGTTCCTCACGTGCTCCAAATCACTCATTATCTTCTGGATCTGCTCTACCGTCTTATACCTAGGCATACCTACTACCCACAAAAGTAACTTTAAGAAAGTTATAAGCTTAATCCTAACCTCCGGGGATGAAGCCGGGCGTGAACAACCTACTTACTTCTTGCTAATGAATCTATCTAGTGAGGTATTTGCAGCGTTCTGCGACCCTTCCTCAACCACTCTCTTAAATAACCTTGCCTTATCCTCGCTCATCCCCTCAACCCTAACGAGCTCCGTTACTTGCGCGTTCACCACCGCTTTCAAGCTACCGAACTTACGGAGCAGTCTCTCCGCTAAGGTAGGGCCTATCTTAGGGAATGAGGACAACACGTAGATCTGCCATGCTCTCAAATCACTTGTTTTAGGTTTCTTAACCTTCCTGTACGTGGGTAGGGAGACAGGAGCTTTCTTACCAGCTTTCTGTGTTTTCTCCGCAATATACTTTATTAACTCGGCGGTATGCCTGGAATTCCTCGTGTAGAGTATTGGAACGTTGAAGGATAAGACAGCGCTAACTAAGGCGGCTTCAATAGACTTAGGATTCTCGACGTACTTGTCTACATCGAGTAAGTCACCCTCTACTATCAAGACAGCTTTAAGGCCTTCCAGACTCCTCAACCTCTTTAACTGATCGAAAAACCTGCCCTCATAAACAGATTTAATTAAGTCATCTAACCTCTTCCTCTCCAGAACTATCAAGTCATTAACTACGTAATCGCCGACTTCTAAAACCTTAAAAATGACTGAGAGCCCCATGCTAGCCAAGTATTGAGGGATCTCAGACGATTTCTCACGTTCATCAACGTAAACCCTCATTTCAAGACCAACCCGAAAAATATTAGTTCACGGAATCATTAAAATTACTGCTAACTCAAACACTTATCAATCCACCTACCCTCCTCTAAAACGTTGACCCTCATGCCTAGCTTAACGAAGAATTGCTTTACTAGCCTCAACAACTCATTAACGTTCGCTTCATAATTTAAGAGGAGTCCTGCAGCACCTTCATGACCCCCGCCTGAACCACCGAGCTCTCTAGCGATGAACGTAACTAAATCAGACGCTATAGGGGATTTCAAGACTTCTATTATCTTCTGAGACGCTCTAACATAAACTCTTGTTTCACCAGATCTAAGTGAGATAGCTATCGCTACGTCAGCTCCAGATGCTATGAGGGTCTTCAGTACTGAAGCTTCGTGAGCACCCACACAAGTCAAAGCAAGTATAAAATCTTTGTCTAATTCGTAGAGCCCTGTTCTCGAGATACCCTTAAGAACAGCTATCTTCTCACTCCTATCAACCTCCACACCGGTCATGAGGGAGAGGGCTTCATAAAAACACTCACTACATAATTCGGTCAGGTAGTACAATGCTCGGAAGGTGGAGGGCTTAGCTAACCTCAAGTTTTTAGTATCGTATAGTATTCCAGTTATTAAGAGCGTGGCTAAGCGGGTATCCGGCTTTAAGGAAAGCATCTCCAACATCAACGCGATGATCTCACTGGTGGAAGCCATCTCCTTTAAGTGGATAGATAGCGAAGCGTTCTCAGCCAGCTCATTAGTTTCATGATGGTCTATGACCACGTAGTCGTGACCGCTCTCAACGTCCGGCACGAAAACCTGCGACTTACTTGAGGCGTCAACGTATACTATTAAATCACAAGAGGTTACCGTAGTTAGATCCTTCTCAAACCCTAAACTCTTGAGTATCTTGGTAGCGACTCTGTTAACTCCTTCAGGGAAGATAACGCCTGTCTTAACGTTGCTGATTAGCGATTCTGCGATAAACTTAGCTCCCAGAACTGAAGCTACGGCGTCGGGATCTGCGTCTCTATGAGTACAGAAACATATCGATGAGTAATTTCTTAGGGTGTCCACTAGCTTACGTGTTAGCTTCGTTAATTCCCCTACTCCCATATCTCCTAAGTAATTCATCTTCAAACGACTCCAGAACATTATCGATTACTTGATCTAATAAGACCTCTAATCCCGGGTCAGGAGCTTTAGGCCCCTCATACTCTAGCTCAATACCCACGTTAATCTGTCCTAAGTCGAGACTTAAGGTAATTATCACGTTGTAATCATCCGCTCGACTAGATATAGAGCTGAGAAACTTGCTTAATCTTTCCTCAATTAAAAAAACCAGTTCTCTGAGGTCTTCTTGAGTTACTCGACTTAAATCAAGACCTAAAGTCTTCACGTAGTTTTTGCTAACCACTCTTTCCCTCGCCCGGCACTATCCTATACTTCTCTAGTTCTTTCTTCACTGACTCAAACTGCTTCCTCAGCGATTCTTCAATCTTCTCAAAACTCTGAAGCCTTACCTCGAGCTCTTCCTTCTTCTCTTGAAGCTCTTTTATCGTAGAATCCCTATCCACCCTCACGAAAACGAACCCGGTATTCTTGTATACGGCCGTATCAGGCGAGACACTCTGAAGAATGCTTAGGGCTCTCTCAACGTCCTTCAGCTCCGAAGAAATCACTGTTTTCTGAGTTATCACTGAAGCTAGCTGAGACTCTATCTGCTGATACTTGAGTATTATCTGCTCAAGCTCGGGAGGTATTTTCTGAGCCATTCCATCGCCTCACATAGATAACGCCACACACTTTAAAAACTTCATTCCCAGCTGTCTCCCTGCAAGGAAGACTCAGCTAACGTGAGATTCCTTAAAGTCTCTAAAACCATGCTAACCAACCTTAATGAATTTGAGAAAGGAGGTATCAACGATCTTGGGTCAAAACCCCTGAAGACTAGCTTGAGTGCGCAATCAACTCGCACGACCTCGAATGAAACCCCTCTCAGCTTAAGACTACTCTCAGGTACTAGAGACTTGAAGAGCGCTTCACTAAGTGAGCAATTATCTAAGTCGAGCAACACTTCAACGAGGATTTCGCCGGTGCCGGAGCCGTACGTCATCAACCACAACACCTGATTAAGATTGCCTCAAAGATAAGTATATGTCTTTACCACGTTAAAAGCGGGTCCGCACACCCTTCCTGTGTTGGAGCAGTAGAAAACTACGGAAGCCATGTTCTCATCACCGGATACTTCGAGTACTACGGCGTCGGCAAGTCCTTCAGATTCCCCCACTAGCACCGGCCTGAAAATCTCTACTAAAACTTCACATACTCTCTGAGGGAATCCCTGAGGGACTTTACTGAAGTTAAGTGCGAGCTTCTTCACGTTGTAAGGTATTTGATGACCTCTAATCTCCCTAAGCAGTTTCAGGGAAGATATCAGTATTAGGTATTTCCTAATTAAGTCCTTAGCGCTCCCTAGAACTAGGTATGCGAACGCTGACGGGTTACCCTTCTTCTCTAAAACCATTAAGACACCGTATGAGGAATGAAGCCTCATTATCGTGGCTAGGTCCTCATACGTCGCCTTACCTCTGTTAAACTTGATTGAGTTAGGGATTACCTTAACGAGGTCGTTAACGAAACTCCTGGTTCTCCTAGAGGGCTCTCTGGAAGTAGTTATTAGTAGGCTACTCATAAAATGATTCCACTTACTGTTGGGCTTTCTGAGTCCCTACCTCTGTCGTAGGCGTGTATGCACCCCCAGCAAAAATAGTCTCGCACTTAGGGCATTGCCAGATCCCTACAGAAAGCCTCTTCATAGTCACCCTAGCTTTACAGAAAGGACACACGACCTCGGAGTATCTTTTCTCCATGATTTCCTTCCATTTCTTCCTCAAGGAAGAGCCGTACCTAGCTCCGAACCTTCCGGCAATGCCGGTGACCTTAAGCCTGCCCACGACCTCATCCCCTCACACAAAAACATTTAAAGATTTTAAGCGTTACTCTCAGGAGGCTTCTCTCCTTCGACTGAAGGAGTTCCCGTGGACTCAGCACTCGTAACTCCAGGTAACTTAACGGATTCGGCGATTTTCGCGAGTAACTCACCGCCCTTCTTTAAAGCTAGCTGAATAGCTTTCTCAACTTCCTGGAGTGTTAGATAGCCGTCACCGGACTTCTGCAACCCCGCTATAGAACCGTCCTCACCAACCCCCACTATCAACTTAGAAGTCACCACCTTCTCCTCCTCTATCGTGGGGTCAACTATTAACGAATCACCTAGTTTTCCTACGGTGACCGTCACGGCCTTCCTAGCCACGGGCAACGGGCCCGAGAACGAGGTCTTATCAACCTGTATTGATTCACTCTCCGAGACCGTGTACTTAGGGATTCTGGTGGTTAGTAGAGCCGCTAGAGTGGCTATGGCTGAGGCATCAACTAAGTTTCCTCCGTGATCTAAGACGTAAATATCTACCCACACAACCCAGGCCTTCCTCCCAGGTATTATGATTAGTTTGCCAGTATCGATAACACCGTACTCTCTTAACACCCTATCAATCACTCTAGCTAACTCAATAGCGTTCTCGTCAGGCGGCCCCGGCTCGAAAGCAGGTGATGCCGTAGGCACGAACTCCGCAGAAACAACTAAGACTCCCTCCTCCGGAGTATCAGGATACGGCGAGCCAAGCTCTATCTTCACGCCAACCAGTACTTGAGTATCCCCGAGCTTCACTAACGCAGAGCCATCCGCTTTAGGTAAGTAATTAGTGATTATCTTTACCTCTCTGAAGTCTTCTAAGCCCCTCCCGTCAGCCCTCACACCCTTCTTCGTTAGCGAGGATAGTGTTTCTGCCTTAAGCCTAGGTATTATCGAGTCTGGAGACGTAGGCGTTACAGACATCTCACTCCACCCTGACCAAGTACTTATTGCGTAAAGTCTCTTTCTGAAGCTTATATACCTCGTTAACCCCTTTAAGTGCTAAGTTCAGTGCTTGACTAAACTCTTGAGGCGATAAGACGCCGTTCAACTGCAGTAACGTAACCATGTTCAGCGAGGGAGCCATAGCTACCGGCATATCAGCCTCTCCGTAATTATCCTCAACCTGATCAATGTCTAGAACTAAGTACCCATCCACCTTACCCACAGCAACCGCCGCCACCAAATCCCTCATAGGTACGCCGGCATCGGCTAAAGCCAGTGAGGCTGCGTTGAGCGCGGCTGTCCTAGTTCCTCCGTCAGCGCTAATTACCTCTATGAATACGTCTATCGACGTTCTGGGGAACGCCTCACTCATCACCACAGGCTCTAGAGCCTCCCTGATCACCTTAGAGATCTCTATCTCCCTCCTAGAAGGTGCAGGATTCTTCCTCTCGTCAGTAGAGAAGGGCGCCATATGATACCTGCACCTAAGCACAGCTCGATGCGGCAACACCATGTACCGCTGAGGGGGTTCCCTAGGACCATACACAGCAGCTATAACCCTAGTCTTACCGAACTCGACGTACGCGGAACCACTAGCGTTGCTGAGAACGCCGACCTCCATCTTAACAGGCCTTAACTCATCTAACCTTCTACCATCGTGACGTATCCCGTCCTCACTCACTAACTTAGGCTTTTCTCTCCTCATTTCCTACTAAACCCCTCTTAACCTTTTCTACCAGAATAAATTCTTTTATACGATCCGTTAAACCGGATATGTGAGCCTCCTCATCGATCTTCCTAATCGCTCTAACGACGATTTCCTCATAACGCTTATCCTCACAAAGGACGAGAACCCTCCCGTTATTACCAATAACTAATTTACAGTTTGTTTCAGACTCGATCAGTGACTGCATGGAACCCTTCTTACCTATGAGTCTCGGGATTTTAACAGGACTTATCTCTACTAGAGCGCCGTCAACGACCTTACCGAATTCCTTACCCTTAGTAGAGATCACCGGGTTTCGGGTCCTGTCAAAGACCTCTACCTTACCTACGATGACGTCACCGACGTCTAGGAAATCCTTCAGGTTTTCCTTAGAAGGATTGATCGCTCTGCCAAGATAGTCGACCGCGTAGAGGATGCCTGGGAACGGCGCTCTTATATCTAGCTCCCAGTTAGTGAGCCCCACATCACTCACTATCCCTATCACAACATCACCTACTCTGGGATAGTAAGAACCCTTAAGCGGTATCACTTTAAGGCTCTTCTCCTGAGGGTTAAGCTCCAGTAACCCAACTATTGAGGAGTAGTAGGAGGTCCCTACCCTGTAGGCCGTTGTAGGCGTTAAGATCTTGTAATCGCCTTCAGCGAGCTTATCACCTGGAGTTACTAAAACCCTCTCCACTCTCTGCTCGGTCTGGGCACTCACCTCAAATCACCTTAACGCTTAATTCTACGTCCCCCTTAGTAATCCTATTCACAGAATCTATCACGTCATTCTGCATACCTGCCGGTATCTCTATCTCCATATAGAGTGAGCCGTCACTCAACCACTTCTCGTTCTTAACCTCACCTAATCTCCTTAAATCGCTGTACGCCTTACCGGCGGTCGCTGGGGGTACCTTAATCGTTATTAAGGCTCTAGCCACCTTTAATGGGAGCACCTTAGTTAGTTCCTTAATTATTTTAGATGCTTGCTCCTCCACAGTCTTATATAGATCTACTGAGATCTTCACTTCCTCCATGGCCTTCTCTATGCGTTGGGGAGGGATGGGGGTCTTAGTTTTCGGGTCTACGACTGACCTACTAATATAATTTATTATCAGCCTCCTCTTCTGCTCTAACAGCTTCCTCCTCTGCTCGGTAGTTAGCTGTAGCTCGCCCTTCTTTATCACGGTATCGGCAATGACTTTTATGTCCGTTGTACCAAAATTTTTCTGTAGTTCTTGTGGTGACGCCTTATCTCCTTTCTTAACGTCCTTATAGACTATATCCCCTACCAAAACCTCGCTTATGTCCTTTAATTCTCCTTCTCTATACTTGAGTGCCTTATCAGGGTTTACTAATATCTCGAATTTAGTGCCGCCCTTCTCTAGTCTGGCTATCACGTATTCTTTACTACTCACTTACTTACACCTGTCTTAAGTATGAAGTCAGCGGTTTCCTCATAAGTCAATTTCCTGAAGATCCCCTCCTCCAGAGTGACTAACCCTATCTCGATTAAGTCTGGCGAAAGACCTTCCTCAGTAGACGCTCTGAGAGCCTTCAAAGCTAACTCGACAGCGCCATCCCTGCTTAGATCTCTACTGTAGTTCTTCTCTAAGTACTCCATAGCTGGCTGCTCCCCAGATCCCACAGCTAGAGCTAAGTAAGCGAAGTAGTACCCGTTTATCTCAGTCTTAAAAACGTGTATACCCCTCTTATCCCTGCCCACGAAAATCAACGAGACTCCGAACGGTCTCACACCAGCGTGTTGGGTGTAGAGTTGCTTCACGTCGCACACGGACTTAACTACGTACTCCACGTCGGCCGGCTCGTCATATATGAACCTATAATTAAGTGCTTCCCTCCTAGCGTAATCTATTAATATCCTCCCGTCAGCGGCTAAGCCGGCGAAGGAAGCTCCCATATGAGAATCAACCAAGAATATCTTGTTTATCGAGGTCATGTCTATTAGCGACGATATCTTCCTCTTCTCAGCCACTAAGACACCGACCTTATCTGTTTTTAGAGCTACCGTAGTCCAGCCCTTCCTAACGTTTTCAGCCGCGTACTCAACTTGGTATAGCTTGCCGTCAGGTGAGAACACGGTTATCGCTCTATCATAGCCGAGAGCCGGTGGACCGAAAGCCATTTCCTAACCCCTTAACTCTTAATCACGTGAAATAATATAAACTTGACTTAAGGGGTGGGGGTTTAGAGAGGACATCTAACGACGTCGTGTGAGTAGGGGCATGAGGCGCATGTGGGGACATTACCCCAGCAATCGGATTCGTTGCTTGTCGTTATGGAGCAATACTCCCGCAAGCCACACTCAAAGCATGAAGGCATCTTAAAGAAATACACGTTCATCCTGAACTTAACGTATTCTGGCTTCCTCCATATGTCCAGCAGGTGCTCCTTAGTTAAGTCACCGAAAATCACTTCCTTAATAGTTCTAGTCACTGAAGCGAAGTTTGAAACCCACGAATGCGCGTACTGTATGCAGGGAGCTACGGAGCCGTCAAATCTTATGAAGCAAGCGTTCTTCGACACGAAGGGACAGTTTCTCTCCGCTGTGTGGTGGAAGTTTGGCAACGAGATCTTACCTCCTGAAGCGAAGACACGCCTCGCTAAATTATCCTTAAGCTCGTTAATCACGGCCGAGCACTCGGTCTCGCCATAGCATGAAAGCTTCCTCTCCAGCTCTTTAGTTAAAGGGATTACATTTGAGACCACTGCCTGGTTAGCACCCACCTTCTTAACGTACTCAGGTAGTTCAAGGAGGTCGTGAACGTTAAGCTTAGTTAGGGTGAACTGTAGGTAAATTTCAGGCTTGAAGGAATTGCTTGCGAGCTTAAGTTCCTTTAACCTGATGAGACCTTCAGAAACCCTCGAGAGAACACCACCCCTCCTTATCAGCTTGTAAACCTCCTCACTAACGCCGTCAACACTCACATATATCTCGTCAACACCGACCCGAAATAACCCATCGACGTAGTCTAACAACATGTATCCGTTAGTATTGAGCAATACCTTAAAACCTCTCTTCTTAGCTAAAGAAATAAAATCCATTATCTCCGGATGCGTGAGCGGCTCCCCCCATCCAGAGAATGAAATCTTCTCTATTCCTGAGACCTCAGCCTCCATGAGAACACGCTTGAAAACTTCGGCTTCCATGACCTTATTGATGTCGTGGTTCAGCATGCTCTTCCTGAAGCAGTGAATACAGTCATAGTTACAAGAAGTGGTTACCTCAATCATCACCTCTCTCGGGTTGCTCTCAATGTACTCGAGAAACCACTCACCAATTTTTTGTGTGTATGTCTTCACTAAACTCTCCCTCACCTAACCTATTTTAAGGTTTTTATGTATTAACGAATATACTCATCGAGAAATCTTTGTGTAACGCAGTTTTATTATTTCTTTATGAATTTCTTATGCAGTAAAAATTTATAAGTTTCTATTACGTATATCTTTATGCAGGTGTTCTCGGTGTTAGGAGGTTATATGGGTAGGTTAGCGAGAGTTGATCTTAGGACTGGTAAAGTAAGGTATGAGTTCCCTCCTGAGGACGTACTTAAGAAGTGGATCGGTGGTAGGGGACTGGGCGTCTACTTAGCTCTCAAGGAGATAGATCCTAAGGTTGACCCTCTATCCCCGGCTAATAAGGCTTACGTCATGACAGGACCTTTAACAGGGGTTTCAGGAGTTCCTACTTCCGGTAGGTGGTGTTCAGTAACTAAGGCCCCGCTAAATAACACCATACATGACGCTCAGAGCGGCGGTAAGTTCGGTCCTGAACTAAAGTTTGCTGGATTTGATGGCGTTATCTTAGAGGACGCTGCGGAAGACCCCGTCTACCTGTGGATACATGACGGGAAGGTAGATATTAGGTGTGCGAGGCATTTATGGGGTAAGGACGTGCACGCTACGACAGACCTTATTAAGGAGGAACTTAAGGCGGAGGTCGGTGACGAAGCTAAGAACATCAAGGTGTTAGCTATAGGTCCTGCTGGGGAGAACCTAGTGAGGATAGCGGCTTTATTGAACGATAAAAACAGAGCGGCTGGGAGGGGAGGCCACGGCGCTGTATGGGGTTCTAAGAAGATAAAAGCTATAGCTGCTTTAGGTCATGAGAAACCCAAGATCGCTAAACCAGAGCTTTTCAGGGAGGCAGTCATTGAAGCTATGGACAAACATAAGAAGAGTCCAGTGACCTCGGAGGCACTACCTAAGTATGGTACCGCGGTCTTGGTCAACATAATAAATAAGGCAGGGATTTACCCGACACGCAACTTCCAGACAGGTTACTTCCCCACAGCTGAGAAAACCAGCGGCGAGGTAATAGCCGAGAAATACATGGATTGGGAGAAATACAAAGAGGAGATTTGCTGGGGTTGCCCAATAGGCTGTGCTAGGTATACTAGAGTCACTAAATCCCCGTTTAGTGGTGAGGGCGGGGGTCCCGAGTACGAGACTGTATGGGCTTTCGGAGCTCAGACAGGGACAGACGACATAGAAGCTATAAGTAAGGCGAACTACCTATGCAACGAGTTAGGTTTGGACACTATATCGATGGGTCACACAATAGGTACGTTCATGGAGTTAGTTGAGAAGGGTAAGATACCGCCTGAATGTCTGAGAGGTCTTAACGCTAAGTGGGGTACGCCGGAAGCTATAGTGGAGCTGGTGTGGCGTACTGCTTATAGGTCTGGCGTAGGTGATGACTTAGCTGAGGGCGCTTTAAGACTTGCTACCAAGTACGGAGCACCTGAATTAGCTATGGTTGTTAGGGGCCAGGAACTACCCGCTTACGACCCGAGAGGGGTTCAAGGACACGGACTAGCTTACGCCACGAGTAACAGAGGAGGTTGCCACCTCAGGGCATACCTGATATCTCCTGAGGTCTTAGGAGTCCCGGAGCTGGTTGACAGGTTCTCGACTAAGGGTAAGGCAGCGTTAGTAAAGCACTTCCAGGATATCTTTGCCGTCATAGACTCATTAGTTCTCTGCAAGTTCAGCTCGTTCGCGATATGGTCCGACGACTACGCTAAATTACTGAGCGCCGTGACCGGGGCTGACTTCACGGGCAAGGATCTGGAGAAGATAGGTGAGAGAATATACAACGCTGAGAGAGCCTTTAACGTGCTCTCATTCGGTGACGGCAGAGCTTACGATACACTACCTAAGAGACTTCTGGAGGAACCCATGCCTGAAGGACCCAGCAAAGGATACGTGGTTAAGCTACATGAAATGCTCGACGAATACTACAGTCTGAGAGGATGGATAGATGGACGCCCAACCAAAGCAAAACTAGAAGAACTAGACCTTAAATGGGTTGCTTACAGACTTGAGGAGGAAAAGCTCTTACCGGGCTGACTAACCTGGTAAAAAGATAATTAAGTTTTTATTAAATTGAATACTTGCTTTATAATAAATGTTAAAACTTTCTCCCGGTACTAGCAGTATTAAGAAAGTATTGCTACGGCAAGACCTAGTAGAGCGAGTGTATAACAGTACTTCCACAGGAATCTCACGCCTTGATCTGGTCTAAACCTAGGCATTGAGTTATCAATTACCGTGATGAGGGTTAACAAGACCACGTACTTAATCAACACTACGATAGTACTGGCGAGCCAGCTACCTGGTTCCGCAGGCCAGACACCACCTAAGAATAGCATAACGTATATTAACGGAAATACTATCTTCTCCAAGAACTTAAGGAAGAACCCCATAGCTAGCCTGGGTCCGCCTAACTCCGTGAAGAGCCCCCAGTAAAGCTCTGTCTCGGCTTCAGGAAAATCAAAAGGTTTAATCATTAAAACAGCCATAAGGCTTAAGAAACCCGCTACTGATGAGATCGCCATAGCTATTGCTGAGGTGAGGGAAACGGTCCATAATCGATGGGATACTGTGGAGGTCAGGTAAGTACTGAAGTATGTGTTGAAGTACTTAGCCGCCAATATCACTGGAACTAAGTGTGTCGCTATATACGCTGGATCCGCAGATATTAGGAGAGCTAAGTATCTCCCGGAAGCAATACTTGAATACGGGTTAGGAGCTGAGAGCGCTAAATACGCTAACGCGAAAGGAGCTAAGAGTATAGCATAAGCTATTATTAGGAAGTCGTAGGGTGCGTGGATAGGGGTTATGGCTAGCGGCGTAACCAAACTCAATGAGATTAAACTACCTATCGCTAAAACAATCGCCGCGAGTGGTGAGTATTTCAAGCCATACTTATTAACCACATCCTCTTTCGATAAGAGTTTAATGAAATCAGCTAAAGGCTGTAAAATCCCTGTAGGTCCTGTTCGCGTTGGTCCTCTCCTAAACTGAATCCTCCCACTTATTTTCCTCACGTACCACTGAGTGAGAATGACCAATAGAATCATGGTTAGGAGTCCCGGATATATCAGAGCTTGGAGAATAAGCGTTAGTAAACTCACGATCACCACCTCATAATCAATGATAAGAAAGCTAGGATAGTTAACAGAATAAATGCGTAGAAGTACCAATCACCCACTAAAGCTTCTGAGGCTCTCTTTAATGAGGCTGAAGCCTGTTTCCAAGCCCGAGACAGTATCTCTACAACTAAATCCGTCACGGAAGGGAAGCTAACGTTATTAACTAACCAACCACCTAAGACAGGGTAATACTTAACCTCATCAGACCTATCCTCTACTGCCTTCCCGCCAAATCTCTGAAACATCTCATAGAACACTAAATACACCACAAGTCCTAAAAGGCTTGAAAACCCGACGAGTACCAGCAGGAAATCACTTGAACTTAACTCAACACCCAACATTACGTCACCTCTCAAAAACTAGCTTAGCCCAGTGCTCGAATTCCTCAGATACTTTTTTCTTAACTTCAGAATCTTCAAAGACGTCCGCGAAAAGCCAGTGAACATACATGGACTTACTGCCCTCGTCCACGTCGAGGACAACGGTACCTGGAGTGTTAGTTATGGAGTTAGCTACCATTACCACGGAATACTCACTCCTTAACTCGTAAGGCACTCTAACTATGGCTGGATTAAGCCGTGGTTTAGATGACAGTATAGCTCTCACGACATTCCAGTGAGCTACGGCTTCCACTATAGTGAAATACCTGAAGATGTAAGCCACTAGAGTAGCAAACCTGACTGCCGACAACTTCCTGGGTTCGCTAATCAAGTCTTTTGAGAAAATCTGCGACACGATTAAAGCTACTGCAGCACCTACCAAGAACTCGGTGATGGAGAAGACTCCTGTATAGAGTAGGTATACAAGCAAGAGAATTAGTGCCGTCATGGCGGTATTAATGAATCTACTCATCAAGCTCACCTACCTCGAGCTTACTAAGGTTTTGAGTCCCGAAGAGTTCTGCCGCTTTTATTGAGATAGTTGCTAAGAATAGCATGACCGCCAATCCTATGACTATCGCCGTCACTATGAGCACCTGAGGTATCGGGTCAACGGCCGATGACGCGAAATCTCTTAACTCAGCTTCTGTAGGGAAAGTAAAACCTTCTAAAACGCCGCCGAAGAAGACTGGTGGTTGGGTGGCTAGGATTCTATATCCTAGAAGAACCGCTAACATCTCGATAGCGTCGGAGTATATGGTGAGCATAATGAGCTTCTTAATCATGTGAGGCCTACACACCATTCCGCAAAGACCTACGGCCGCAGTCCCTAAAACCATGAAGAGTATGTAGTACCAGAGAAACTCCTCGATACTCATTTCTCCTCCCTCTCAACGACAGAGTCTAGGATTATGAGAGATAGGGTGAACCCAGCGCTCACGGCTACGAACTCAAGTATGTTGAGGAATATTAGGGTTCCAGAAAATAGGAGTGTTCCCCAGGGTAAGTGAATGAGGTAAGGAAATCCGGCCTCTGCGTGGGTTTTAGGCAGGTTCATGAAGATATAGCCTGTATAGCCTCCCAACATACCTGCTAGTACCGAAGTAATTCCTACGAGAGCTACGCCTAGTAAGGCTAAGGACCTAACAGAAAGAAGACTCTCCTTACTCAGACCTAACTCAGCAAGCTTACTACTACCCAACGCGAGAATCATTATTAAAGGTCCGACCACGAAGATAGCGCCTCCCTGAAATCCTCCACCTGGCGTGAGATGTCCGTGGATAGCGACTGAAGCTGCCACGACCACTATCAGCGGGGTCACTAACTTAGCCACTACTCGCGTTATGATAGTAGACTCTTCACGGGCCCTTACTAAGTCATGCTTCCCCTCAAGAACGTAGAGAGCTCCCACAATAGCTAAAAAGAGAACGGTGGTCTCATAAAATGTGTCGATCCCTCTATGATCCCATAACACGCTAGTGACTATTTCGGGCGAGGCACTAAATATGCTGGAATTCAGGTTCGGTATGTTCGTGAGGAATTTCATAGCTAGTTGCGTATTCTCTGCTATTAGCGGGTTAGTTAGACCTGATTTAACGATTACGAGAGTCATTAAGACTACTAAAGAGCTAGTTATGAAGGCTGTTAAACCCAGCCTATTCCTCATATCTCTCACCCTTCCTTAACGCGTATATTAGGATAACTGAGTTAACTCCGAGTCCTATAGCTATGTAAGCTATGAGCAGGTCCGGAGCTAGGAATACGAGCAGGAGTAGGGCGAAGAACACAGACTCAACTCCGGATAGAACTATAGCTTTCAGTAAGTCTCTCTCTAGCATAGCGATTATTGAGGCGATTAAAGCCAGCGTAGCTCCTACGGCTCCCAGCAATAACGGTATGTGGATCATTTTTTATCAACCTCCGCGAGCTTATCTACTACGATAGGTTTCGGTCTTACCTCACCGGACTTATATGCGGCTCTTGCGAGAATATGTGTTCCTGCCGGAGAGATTAAGGCTATTATGGCGGCACTAACTAACGAGACTCCGGCAACGTAAAACTTAAAGGTTGGCGGGGTGTCAAGCGATAGTGATATGAGTGCTATGCCTATTAGGGGATACACAGAACCTCCTATAGTCCCTACGGTAGCTGCGTGTAGTCTTAGAAAGAAATTATTGAACTTGTTAATTCCTACGGCGGCTACGACATCTAAGATACCGCCGAGCACTACTAATAGGCAACCAAGCCAGAAGAGGATTACGTCCATCACTTCCTACCACCCTTAACCTTAACTAAATACTTAGCTACCGCGATGTCTAGTAGGAAAACCCATGAAGCCAGAGGTATCACTCCTATAGCTAGGTAGGGGTTTTCGTAGTATAGCGTAACGAGCATGAATATAACAACTAAGTCGACTACTAAGGTATCGAGAGCCAGTACTACGTCAGGTACGGTGGGACCTCTAAACACTCTGTACGTGTAAAGAATCATGGCTGAAGAGAAGAGTGTGAGAGCGATAGGTAACACGTAATCTAATGCTTCAGGAGCTACCAATCCCCGCCACCCCCTAACTTAGCCTTACTTTCCTCAGGAGCCTTAAACTTATCCTTAGTTATGGTTATCCTGGCTTGAGCTCCTTCCGGAATCTTAGAGAGATCTATCGGGTAGTAAATTGTGTTACTTTTATCCTTAGTGTATAGTTCGAAACCAGTTAAGTCTGTCATAGAGAGAGCACTGAAAGGACAGTACTCAACACAGAGTCCGCAGAAAGTGCATTTATGAAGGTCTATTCTAGGAAATCTACTACGCTTATTTTGAGGCCAGTTACCCTCAATAAACACCATATCTATCGAGTTTGCTGGACAGACTGCTTGACACATACTGCAACCAGTGCACTTACTCATATCAAGTACGTGCCTCCCTCTAGTATTCTCTAACTTGAGGGGCGGCTGTGATTCAGGGACTAACCTCGTGTAAGGCTTTCTGAGGAGATACTTGATAACCTTACCGATAGTGGACGCAGCCATCCCAATCACCTATCTATGTCTGGCGGGCAAGGATCTAGAGATTTAACTATTACTGGGAAGTCAGCGATCGTTACTTCCTCATTTTTAACTATATGTTTAAGAACTGTAGTAAGTAGCGGCAGGGAGACGCTCCTTAACCTAACCCTATAGGGTTTCCTACCACCTTGACCTGTGAAATGTACTACGTACTTGTCATCCACCCGTTCAGCTTTCATGACGCCCATACTAATCACGTGAATCATGTACTCCCCTCTCGCGGACTCAACTCTTGAGACCCCTACTCCAGCAGGAGCTGTGAGAGGGAGTTTAACCCTGTATGGGGCACCAGGCTTAACCTCCTCTACCGACTGCCTTATTATGTTAAGGCTTTCGTGAATCTCTTTAAACCTAATTACGGACCTCTCGTAAGAGTCGCCATTCTCGCCTACAGGAACGTTAAACTTTACTTTATCGTAGTTCTCGTAGGGTACCGCCTTACGTATATCATAAGGCATACCCCCAGCCCTCAGCGAGGGACCCGTAACTCCTAATCTGATAGCGTCCTCCGCTTTTAGAATACCGATATTCTTAGTTCTTGCTTTGAAAACCGGATTTCTAAGCAGAGCCTCCTCAATATCCTCTACTATATCCTCTACTTTATTAGCTAAATTAAGAGTCGTATCTCTAAAGTCCTGAGGCACGTCCCACCTAATCCCTCCCGGAACCGAGAAACTGTGGTATATCCTGTGCCCTGTCACCCTAGCAAACCACTTAAGTATTTCCTCCCTAGCAGCTATAGCCCAGTAACCGATTGTTCTTAAGCCCACACCACCCGACATGAAGTTCACCCAGAATAGGTGTGATGCTACTCTAGAAAACTCGGCCATTATCATCCTTACGTACTTAGCTTTCTCAGGTACCTCAGCCTTGAAGATCTTATCCACGGCTTCCGCGTAAGCTATCTCCAAGTTATCTGGATCTTCCACGCAGAATCTATAACACATAACTATGTTCATCTCCCAAGTTCTATTCTCCATCATCTTCTCAAAACCCCTGAAGAGGAAGCCGGGAATTAACTCAACATCGACTACTCTCTCCCCCTCTAACCAAATCTTAAAGCCTACATTACCCGGAACACCAGGGTGTTGAGGGCCAAAGAATAACTCCACTTGCTTAGTAGTTTTAGATTGCTCACCTGCCATACCTGTACCCCCCGTAATGTGTTTTAACCACCCACTCAGCCGTGTCAACGTCTTTCCTTAGCGGTGGGGGTCCCTCCCAATTACCTTCAAGTATCCACTTACTCAGGTCTGGATGACCCTCAAAAACCACACCCATCATCTCATGAACTTCTTTCTCGACGTAGAATGCTAAGGGATAGATATCATGCACACTACGTATTATAGGGTCTTTCCTCTTGACGTATGTTTTAACCCATTTCTGCTCCCCACTCTCTGGCTTCTCGACTATATAGTAGAGTTCTATGACACCATGCATAGGTAAATCCACGGTGTTTATGTTGATGAAAAGTTTGAAACCATCCTTCATGAGTCTGGTTAGGGCTTCCCTCAACCTCTCCTTATCCACGGTGGTCACACATATCTTCAGATCACTCAAGTACTCAATACATTCATCAAACCTGTCTTCAAAGTAGTAGTCAACTAACTCACTACTGCTCCTCAACTTTTCCTCGTACTCTCTAGCCCATCTCCTCTCCTCTTCCTCCCAGTTCTTTATCTTCTCAAACGCTTCTTTAACTAGGTCATCGCCTTTATCATTAACGGATCTCTCACTTATTCTTTCATATATATCCGTGATTAAGCGTGTCCAGTCATCGGGGGAGGGCATACAGCCAGGGACCCAGCCTTCGACCTTAACGAACTCGTCAAATCGTTTATATGTGGAGAATGAGTCCCAGTATAATCCTCCTGTGGCTGCGCAGTTACATCCGGCGACCGAGTACTTAGGGTTGCTCATCTGCCTATACATGTTAAGAAATAGCTTAACGCTCTTCTTAGTTAGGTACCCCATAGCGGCGTAGAAGTCTGCTTGCCTAGGTGAGGGAACCGGCATGTAGCCGTATCTTTCCCAATCAAGAGGTGACATCACTAGCGGCGGGAACTCTACCGCACCACAAGCTGAGCAGTAATGAATCATCCATAAAGACTTAGAACGTGACCACTTAATTATCTTCTCTATGAGAGCTGACATAATCTCACCCACTACTCAGGAGCTTAATCACCTCATTGATGTACTCCATACGACCTGCTAAGAAAGAATTAGCTACTCTTCGAATCACTTCGTTCTCCACTGACGTGTAAGTAAGTCCTAAAACTATCGTAGCGATCCCTAAAATCCCTATAAGAACACTCAAATACTTAGGAGATTTCATGACGCTCTCTCCAGGAGTTAAGTAGGTTGTCTGCACGACCTTTAAGAAGCCCGCTAACGCTAGCAGGGAACCTAATAACATTACAACCAGCGCGAGGGCATAGTATATAGATCCACTACCCATTACCTCAGCTAAGACGAGTTCGTAAAGTCTGAACTTAGCTTGGAAAAGTATCGTAGGAGGTATTCCAACGACAGCTACCGAAGCTATTAAGAATCCAAAAAATAGTGGTGGATCCCCTCTGAAAGAACCGCTCAAGTCTTTAAGGCGGCTTCGCCCGCTTGAGCGCACTAACCAGCCAGCACTCAAGAAAAGGGTAGGCTTGACCACCGCGTGCGCTAGTACGTAAGCTAAAGCTGTCGTAATCCCCTCACTCCCTAAAGATAGTGCTAAGGAAATATACCCCACATCTAAAATAACACTATACGACACTATCTTCATGAGTTCGTCGGAGTAAAGCATGCCGAAACCCCCCACAAGTATTGTTAGGAGTCCCAACACGCTTAAGACGTAGACAGCCTCAATAGTTAAACCGCCTAACACGATATAATATAGTCTAATCAAAACGTAAAAAGCTACGCCCTCAGATAAGGCAGCCATTAACGCAGCTATCGGAATCGGGGAACTTGAGTACGCGTCAGGTAACCAAAAATGTAGCGGTGTTACGGCAGCTTCAGCTATGAGAGACCATAAAGCTATATTCAGTATCAACTCCAGCGTGCTCCTAGGCTCTGTAACCCTCCCCATGCTCTCCATCAAGCCTACAACTACAGCGCCTCCCTGACCTATGTTTAGTGACCCGATTGAGAAGTAGTAGAGAACCGAAGCTAAGAAGAAGAACATTCCCGCGGCGGCACCGATCATCGCGTACTTAAACGACGCTCTGATAGAGTCTCTAGTCCTAAGCGAGGAAATCAAGACGTAGCTAGCTACTAACGTGACCTCCATCATAACGAATAAATTAAATATATCACCAGTTAGTATAATCCCCAACAAACCTGACTCCAGTCCTAGAACAAAGGCGTAGTAATATTCCTCATCATCCATGAAGAACTTAGATAGCGGGGTTATGATCACGAAGAGCACAGACGTCACTAAGGCCATGAACACGCCGGCGTGATCGACTACATACGTAATACCTACCGGGGGAGGGAAACCGGAAAACGTGTAAGTAATTACTTGAGTGTCTTCCCATATACTGATGAAGGTACTTAACACTAGAACGAGGACTACTAACTGCAAAAACGTGGTAAAAAACCTGGCTAAGTTCTTAGAAGGCTTTAAGAGCGATAAGAGGGGTATAGTGAAAGCTCCCAGGATCAGAAGATAAGGAGCCGCAGCTATTGGTAAGGCCTCGCCAGAGCCCTGCACTCACACACCCGATATATGTCTAAAGACTAAGTTTTTAAGTATTAACAGAGAAAACGTTTTAACAAAGAAAATGTCTAAGAACGCCGAGGAGGTTTTTAGATTTTAGTAAAAGATGTAATTCGGGGGTCTGGGCTTCATTGGGGTTTATATGAGTTTATATGA
>CAYZXH010000013.1:0-1595 GCA_964482405.1 uncultured Desulfurococcaceae archaeon
ATTCTCCAAACCGAGAAACCCTTTTTCTCCGAATCTGCAAAATAGAATTGAAAGTAAAGGTAGGTGTTGGCGTGTTCATCTTTACATGTATCTCCATTCCGAATCTGCAAGATAGAATTGAAAGATTACGGCTGGGCTCACACCATTCTTCAGTAAGTAAGTAACGAAGAATCTGCAAGATAGAATTGAAAGTATGTTCGTTTTATTTATAAATATCTTGTTGTTGTCGAGAATCTGTGAGATAGAATTGAAGGAAGTTGAGGTGTCTGTAGATCTCGGAATCTAGGAATAGGGTTGAAAAGTGAATAGTGCTGTTATGAAATCTAGTGAATAGATATTGCAAGATAGAACTGATGAAGGTCTTTAACTCTTTAGCCTATAATAACTATATCTAGTGAGTTGTGGTAAACTGTTGATACATTATAACATGCTTTTGCTTTAAGCTAGTGAAAACCGAATTTTGGTATCAATAATTGATACCATTTATTTATACCAGTGAGATAAATATTTATTAACTTTAAAAAATAGATAAATATTGGCGGTATATAATGCAACCAGTCCACTACTTTAACTTAAGTAGCGAAGACGAAATAGCAATTAAGAACATAGCTCGCGGGTTAAGTTACTTCGCGCGGGAGAGGGCTTATGGATATATAGACCGAATGGCAAACGCGTTTTCCATTATTACTCTTAGGCATGTCCTTTCAGAGTTCCTGAGAGACCTTAAAAGCGAATATGATCGCGGTGCTAATGTCTTTATGCCCTCAGCCAAAGATGTCGAGGCATTCTTAAGACTAGCTGAGAAAGACCTTAGCATAGTTAAAATAGTAGCATCTCTAGCTCTCGCGTATTCCTGGACCTCACAAAAGAAACAAAAAGAGGAAACAGAAGGTGGTAAATGATGGTGTTCCTCTCACTAGCCACTAGAATTGAAGTTAATGTAGAAGCCTTCAACGCTGTTGAGACAGTTGGTAATTTAACTAGGCATAGAAGAGCTCCGATGGTAGTGCCTTTCGAGGGAGGTTATCGCCTCATCTATGTTCCAGCGGTTAGCGGGGAATCCCTAGCCAACGCATACCAACGAGCTCTAGTTGACGTAGCTAGAGTCATTTACAAAGGTCTCGAACCACCATTAAGTGAGTGGGATAAGAGATACGAGTTCTCTAAATTCATGGACAATGCACACCTCACACAATCACTTATAGAACTTCTGGGAATCAGCGACGAGGAAAGCTCTGCTACTAAGAAAGGCAAATCTAAATCATCTGAGCAGAAAGACTTAAATCAAATACGAGAACTAAAGCACAAATTCGAAAAGAAAGCCATAACCGAAAGCATAGTGGCTGACATCGGGGGCTTCCTCTACGCCGCGGAAACACCGATTAGGAGAACTTCTAGATTCTACGTGGGATACATGCTCCCAGTCTATGATGCCATAAACGCGCTAGCCATAGAGGCTCAGCTACATGCAAGACACATGCCGGCCGAGACCATGAAAGAGTCTGAGGAAAGCGAGGAAAGTGAGGAAGGTGAGGAAAGCGAGGAAGGTGAGGAAAGAACTAGACGTGCTCAGAAGATATACTATGTGGAGGTAG
>CAYZXH010000013.1:1695-35865 GCA_964482405.1 uncultured Desulfurococcaceae archaeon
GAGGAAGGTGAGGAAAGAACTAGACGTGCTCAGAAGATATACTATGTGGAGGTAGCTTCAGCAGTATACGGCATATCTTTCGCGCTAGATGTGAGCGGCATAGGCATGACCTCCCTTGTGAAACTAGAGGAGGCTGTAGATAGGAGTGAGAGAACCAGAAGGGTTAAAGTAGCTCTAGGAGCTCTTCAACAATTATTCACTGGAATAGGCTTTGGAGCGAAACTGAGCAGGTTCACCCCCATAAAGAGGGTGATCTCAGCAGTTGCAACAATAACCCACCCACATCCGTTCGTAGCGTCACCCCCACAACTTAGTGGCTATACACGTGAAACTATCGAGAGACTTCTGAAATATCAGGGACTTATGAGTAAACTAGGAATAGCACCAGAAGTTAGAGCGGTAGTTTACGGAGATACTGTTAAGCAAGTTGCAGGGATTCATATCTGCTCAAGCATAGAGGAGTTCTTCGAGAAACTTATAGTCGAGACATTAACCTTCTTCGAAAGGTTCGGTTAGAGCCTGGGCGGTAGCCCATGAGCTTTTTCTACGTTAAAACCTCACTTGTTTTTCACTGGGGACATAGTAGCAGGAAATATATATCTAGTAAAACCAGAGAGTCCTATATAGTACCCCCTCCGTCAACGTTGATAGGAGCCCTTTCTTACGGATACGCCAAAATTAGGGGGCTATCTGAGGAGAGCGGAGACGTAAGTACCGCGGAGCTCATAAGAGAGAATATCCTCTCAGTAAATATTAGGGTTCTCTCACCCCTCACACACTACGCGGACCTAACGAAGATATGGTGGTTTAAGGAGAGAGAAAAACTAGCTAAGACAGACGCTGTAGCGATAGGTAAGACATACATAGGAGCTAAGCATGAGGGAAGCGTAGACCTTGAAGTGGTTTACGTTTTCAAGAGAAACCTAAAGTTAGAAAAACAACACATAGTAGAGGCAGCTTACTCTATCATCAGGGTAGGCGGATCGAGAGGACTAGTTTCAGTAAACGAAGTAAATTACGGGGAGGCCTTCGAGATTAGCGCCAGAGTTATTCGGACCAAGTTCTCTACATGGTCTGACCTTGTTGATCTAGAAACTATAAAACCGCCTCTACTAAAGGAACTAGTAGTAGATTATAGACAGGCAAAGATCGGCGACTACTCCAATGCACCATTTAGAGAGCATGTCTACATGTATAGGACGGATGTTCTCAAACCTATAGAAGCAGAGGTGTCGTTGAGGTCTGGTGCTCTACCTCTAGTAGTGGGGGACGAGGTGATAGTTGTTGAGCCGTAACCAAAGAATTCTAATAGAACTTCCTCCAGAGGGTTTGTTTCTAAGAGAAATAGCTATCACAGCCGTAAATGCGTTAAGCTACTTCGGAGAAATGAACGTAGAAGTACGAGGGAATTCCGTAGAACTCCATTCTAAGGATCTTGCTTATTCTCTTTCGAGGGCTAGGGAAGGATTGAAAGAGCTTCTGAATATAAAGGTTTCAGGAGGGATGCGCTGGCCACCTATCCATAGAAATGATAAAGGAACTCTCAAGAAGAGTAGGGTTGTTGCTAGCAAGATCGAAGCCCTACAAAGCTATGCTGACTTAACTAAAGAATTTATTGATCACCTACCGGAGCTCTCAGCTAGTGAACTGAAGGTGAGCTACGAACAGGATCAACTACTCCTAGGTAGTGGTGACATGGCCTTACCACAACTTCTCAAGATAGAGTTCTATGAGGGGTTACTAACGTATGGCAAACCCTATCTCAGCAAAATCGACATTCGCTTAGATGATTGCTGGCTCGCTTTACTTGCCTCAGGTCTCGCCGTGGCTTACACGGGCTACATAAAATTCGTGACCACACCGAAAATCTTAGAAAGTACGAGAGCCTTCGCTTCTATAGTTTCTATAGAGCTAGCCGAGCTTTTTGAGGGAGTTAGAATAAAAGTAACGATACCATACCTCCTATACGTCCATATATTGGCAAGACTCCTTGCTGAAGAAAGTTTTAGAGCATCTCACACCGTCGAGCTCACAAAAAGTCTCGCAAGATTATTTGAAGATTATGAACCACCGAGAGAACACATTTACTTCAGAACTCATACCCTAGAATTTGATGGAAAGACCTACAGGGAACTATCACGTGAGGATATAATATTCAGTGCCTCTATCTTCGAGTTTCTAGATAGAATCGGGGATAGAAGATGTTTAGATCAACTGAGAAGCTTTATCCGCATGACGTCACGTGCCGGAATTGACGCTAGAGCGTCGAAAATACTAAACGCGATTACATATCTTTATGAAGCTATTCACGGAGCTAAGGATACGGCATTTACTGCATATTACTTAACTAGGATAGCGACAGACGCATCAGAGGAGGGGAGGTCGCTATTCACACGTACTTGCGCCGAGAAAATAGTAAGAGCTTTGGTGCCAATCGGTGTTAAGACTTAGGGACCTATACGCCGAGCTAGTTAATAGAGGTTTTTTCGAATCCAAAGAAAAAAGAGAGTTTCTTGAGGAGATAGCTTTAGATGCCGTTGAAACAGGTGTTAAACAAAGAAAATTAGTTATAGTGAGGGCTCCTCCAGGGATAGGTAAGACAGCAATATCTGCAACACTAGCATCATCAACGCTCACTGGACTCTTAGAAGAATATCTACAGTTAATTCATGTTGTGCCGACGAGAGCTTTAGTCGAGGACTTAAGAAGTAGAATTCTGGAAGGATTCTCTAGAGTATTAGGTGATGAAGAATTAGCTAAGAAGATCGTTGCGCGCCAGTATGGGCTGGCTCATGAAGCACCTTATCTTTCAGGATTCCTTATTGTGACAACATATGACACCTACTTCTATAATATTGTTAAGATACCGCCTGACGAGCTCAGAAAGATAGCTAGTGATAGTTCCTTGGGACATTACGAAATTCCGCGCGCATCTATACTTTCATCAGTCAACGCTTTCGACGAAGTCCACCTAATCCTTGAGGAGGGTAAGGAAGCCGCCAAGTCCTACTTAGCCGTAACAAGGTTTCTCTGTGAAGCTGAAGCTTCTCCCATCCTACTAACTGCGACCCTGCCAACCAAGATTTTTGAAAGAGTTAAAGCACTATCTAGCCGTGGAACAGTTTTAGTAGACTATGACACAAGATACTATCCTGCCGTGACTAGAGACAGCTTCTACGTCAGGGAATTAGAGAAAACATTAGAGCCAGTAGATAAAGGACTCATGGGTTTATTAAACGAAGATAGAAATAAATCTCTCGTAGACGTAATTCATGAAAAAATAAAAGAACCCACTGGAAAAACCGCTATAGTAGTTAATACTATTGAAGAAGCTAAGAAGCATTATCGAGAACTCCGTAAACTCGGTTATAGACCCGTGCTACTTACATCCCGCCTAACTCCAGAAGATAAAGAGAGGAAAGTAAAGTATGTTAAAGAAAACCCTCGTGTCATCTTAGTATCCACTCAGGTAATAGAAGTAGGTGTTGACTTAAGTTTTGATGTAATGATATCAGAATTAGCCCCACCGAGCAGTCTTGTTCAGAGACTTGGTAGGCTGGCCAGACGTCAAGAAGATAGCTATGGTCTTTGGTTAGTCTACTATAGTAGGGAGACCCTAGAACACGGCTCACACGTTTATGATCCCTCATTGGTGAATTGTTGCGGAAAATATCTAAAGGAGATACTTAATAACAACCTAAAAATTCACTGGCACCTACCGGTGATCTACGGTTTAAACTCTAAGTTGGTAGGTTATATGAGCTTAATAGATACGTGCTGGCTAGAGTACGAATGTGTAGATTCCCCATACGTGTTCGAGGCCTTAGCCTACCCAACAGTGAACTCTAGGCAAGTCCTCAACTACATTAAGTACATTAAGGGTAGCCTCAGAGAGGAGAATCTCTGCACTCTCTACTTACTCCAACCTGATGAGACATGTCCTGAAAACCTTAAAGAATTCCTTACATCCTTAAACTCCAGAAGTATTTCCATACCATGTGAAAAAGCCCTAAAGTACGTAAAGGAGGTTCTCAAGACTTATGGGAATGGGAGTATTAAAGAGATTAGGTACGATTATAGCTCAGGACATGGGAGTTCTAAACTCAGGTGTGAAAAACTAGATCATGGTAAAGTTAATAGTTTACGTAAATACCTTAATGAGCATTTTTACTTACCTGAAATACTAGCTATAAGTATTCCTGCAGAGCTCTACGAACAAGGTGTCTTCGGTGAGGGTCTCAGAGACCTCTAAGTTGGAGCTTTGTACGGAACCCATTGCCGGCTGCGATAGAGAGAATAATTGTCTAGAATCCTTAACTAACCACGTAGAATCCATGATAAGGATACTACGAGGACCTACACGAAGGCTAACACTCTACGCGGAAAGAGATTACTTATCCTTGCTTGAATTCCTAGCGTCAGGAAGATATAGCTTAGGTAATACTAGCTTCATAAAAGAGCTTCAGAACACCAGTGTTTTAGAGATTTTAGCAGTGTTTCACGACCTCGGTAAATGCACCCTATTCTCACAGGAAAGTCTCAGAGAAAACTGCACCGCACCTTATCACGAAATTCTTTCAGCTACCCTATTATTAGCGTACTTATCATTTCTAGGAGCCGACCCTCCGATAGCAGCCGTAGGACCTCCTGTATTAGCCGTATTACTTCATCATCATGCCATGCGTAGCTTAGATGATGTACGGCATCGTATTCAAAATACACAGATTAATACAAAATCTGAAGATCTAGAATGTGTTTTAGAGTGTCTGAATAGTCTTCTTAAGGTCGTGGATATGCCACAAGCCAACGAGTTCAGTTCACATATTCGTTCTCAGGGCTTAGAGAAATATATTAAGGGTCTCACCAAGCTTATAAATAGTCTTAAAGCAGATGATAAAAAGGAAAATCATGTGCTAATCAGAATTTACAAAAGCTCTATTCTACTAACCGAAGTTTTAAGTATAGCAGACAATTTTGCTGCCACAAAAAACAGAAAATACTGCAAGGAAGCTCAGGTAGATGGAGCGCAGCAAATAGGGATTCTTCACGGATTTATACGTCCCCTTCTAAACAGGGAGTTAGATAGGGAGGAGATCTCTATGGCTCTTAAGAGAGCGTTAGGGATTAGTTAGGTGAGCGGCAGAGTATGACAACACTAGTAGCTACTGTAGGATTTGATGAGAAATTTGTGATAAGAGCTATAATGAGACATGTTGATTCTCTTGAGAAGGTGTACTTGATAACGGCTACGCCAGTAGAGGAGAGAGTTAGGAAAGCTGTGAGACTAATCGAGGAGTTCATTAATAAGATTCTGAAGGAGCCAGATAAGGAAATTAAGCTGGAAGTGGTTGAAACCGACTTAAGGGACTTCTTTGGCGCGATAGCAGAACTTAGGAAGAAATGCTTCGAGGAGGATGAGGTAGCTAACACGTATGTTATAAATCTAAGTGGAGGTATGAGGGCTCTCATACTAGCAGTGTTGACAGCTTTCGTGATCTCAGGTAAGACCGGCAAAATCGAGGTAGAGCTTGAGAACTTTAAAGGAGTAATTAGTTTCGGTCCAGAGCTTCTAAGAGAGGTTGGTCTAGGAGATTACGATAAAAAGATACTTAGAAGCTTGGCCAAGCGCGGTAAAGCTACTTATAAAGAGATCCTCAAAGATACGGGCTTGCCAAGAGCAACTCTCTTTAGGATTCTAAAAAGCCTTAGACTAAGGGGATTCATAAACACAGAAATAATTGGAAGAACCTCCTACTACAGCCTAACAGACGTAGGTAGAGCCTACGCGTGATAGCTAAACACCGTCTTAGCGAAATACAGGGTATGAACATCAGGCATACGTCGAAAGTAGGTGAATTCATCATTACCTCCTTACGTGTCAAAGAAGAATGAATTAAGAGAAAAACGAATGACCCTCACGTAGTTGCAGAAATTGCTGTATCAATAAAGAATGAATTGAAAGACCTTATAGAATGTTCGTAGAACCACGACCTGATTATGTATGTATCAATAAGGAATGAATTGAAAGTTTGTGGTGAATCTTTTGTTTAGGTTGCTTATGTTTGGTGTTGGTGAGGAGTGGGTCTTTTGGGTGTTTAGGGGGGTGCTGGGAGGTTTTTAGCCGAATATTGCTGTTTCTTTTAGTAGTTTGCCTTCTTGGAATCTTTCTAGTCTTAGTTGTTTTGTTTCTGGTAGTTTTGGTTTGCCTTCTAGTATTATGTTTTTGATTTCCTCGCCTATTATTGGGGCCATCATGTATCCGTGTCCGCTGAATCCTGTTGCGATGATTATGTTTTCTGTGTTGGGGGTTGTGCCTACTATTGGGTGGTGGTCTGGTGTTGTTTCGTAGTACCCTATCCATACCCTGAGTAGGTTTGCCCCGAGTATTTGTGGGAAGTATTTAGACATTATGGTTACTGCTTTCTTGAGGTATCCGTACCTGAGTGTCGTGTCATCTTCTGGTACTGGGTATTCAGTCCCTATCAGGAGGCTTCCTGACTCGTGCTGGATTATGTATGAGCCGGAAGCCTTATGTATGGTTAGCGGTTTAATGAATCGCGCGTACTTCTCCGTGACTAGGAGGTGGTGGGGGTCTTTCCTAACCGGTACCTCAACACCCACCCTACCAAGGATATCCCTACTCCAAACCCCCGCAGCAACCACCACGTACCCGCTGACCTCGACCTCCCTCCCCCCACCAACAACTATTGAGCGAGCCCTACCACCAGAAACCCTCACGTCGGTGACTGGGGTATACTCATGTATAGCCACACCCAACCCCCTCAACACCCTCCTCACAGACCACAAGAACTTGAGGGGAGACGCCTTCCCAGCCACAGGATCGTAAAGCGCTGCCAAAACATCATTTAACTCTATGGGCACAACCCCCCTAACCTCATCCCTCTCGAGAATACGGGTCGGGACACCCAGACTATTCTGGTAAGCCGATAACCTCCTATGAATCTCCACCGACTCCTCCGTAGTCAGCAACCACAGGTAACCGTCTTGAGAAAATTCCAACCCACTAATCTCCTCCCTCAGAGACAACCACCTACTTATAGACTCCCTCATCAACCTCACGTGAACCTCTGACGCGAACGAAGCCCTAACACCGCCCGCACACCTACCAGTACTCCCGAAACCCAAGTACCTACCCTCAAACAAGTGTATGTTCTTAACACCCTCCCTAGCCAAGTAGTAAGCAGTCATAAGACCTGTCGAGCCACCACCTACTATAGCTACCTCAACCGATTGCTTAGCAACCAACCCCTCAACTCACCCCTCCCTAAACACGTACAGAGGTATCGGCTTCAGAGGAGGTCTCGAGGGAGGAACACTCAACTCCTCATCACTCTTACCCTTAGCGACACCCCCGAAGAGCTGGGGGTACATACGCAGTATCGTATTTACGCAGTAACGACCACCGCAAGGACCCATACCAATCCTAAGCCTCCTCTTAAGAGTTTCCAAGTCCCTAATCCCCTCCTCCTCAATCACCCTCCGAACCTCCTCTAACGTTACCTCCTCACAAATACAGAGGAGCTTCACCATCACTTAACCACCCTAACAGCCCTCACCACCATAACTAAATCCTTAGGAACCGAGACCGTGACCACCCAAGACCTAGTCACCCTATCTCTGTAAACCCTCGTCACCACACCCACACCCACCCCCCTCCCCTCACGATCCAAGAGCAAGACCTCATCACCCACCGACGGGGCGGGAAGCAACTCATGAGGTAGCGTGACGTAACCTACACTACCCTCCCTCGACACATCCACGACAAACACCGCTAACCCAGGACACCGCCCAACACACACCCCGCAACCAGTGCATTTACTGAAGTCTATTCTAGGCAAGTCAGTTATCTTGTTTTTAGTAACGGCGTTGAACGGGCATGAGAATACACACACGTTACACGGAATCTCCTCAACACACTCGTAGATAGCTACAGGCCCCCTACGTAACCGCTCCTCACTCGGCACGTACCCCATCCCAGCCAGCGTGTCTACATCAACCACGCCCGACTCCTTAAAGTGCTTCAAGCAGTCACACCCCCGCAAGGCAGGATAGATAGCTGCCAACCCCTCCTAACCTTCTCACTAACCGGAGCTGACCTATACTCATGAAGCATTCTCAGAAGACTCTCCCTCCTAGCCAGGTACTCCTCCCTCCCACCATGAGCTTTAATCAGTATGGAGTAACCAGCAATCCACCCCTCAATGAAAGCCGTGGTCGCCTCCTCAATCGCGGCCAGATCCCCGGCAACGAAGACATTCTCAACAGAGGTCTCCATATAAGGAGTTTTCAGAGGAACCAAGCCCCCGAGATCCGGCACGTATCTCGTTGCCGCCCCAAACTGCCTAACCAACTCCACGTTAGGAGTTAACCCAACAGCTAACAACACCGTGTCCACCCTAATGGATCTCTCCGTACCCCCCACAACATTCCAGTTCTCATCAACACGCGCTATGACAGCCTCCTCAACCCTCTGAGTACCTTTAACACCTACTATGGTGTGACTCGTCAATATCGGCACCCCATACCTCCTTATCTTAGCCGCGTGAACAAACCAACCACCAATCCTCGGCAAAGCCTCAACAACCGCCTTAACCTCAGCCCCCGCTTGAAGTAACTGATACGATATTATCAACCCAACATTACCTGAACCCACCACCAAGACCTCGTTACCCGGCTTAACACCCCAGACATTCATTAAGGTCTGAGCACCACCAGCCCCCATAACCCCCGGTAAGTCGTTATTCTCGAACACTAGGTGGTTCTCGTACGCGCCGGCCGCGATCACCACATACTTAGGCCTTATCAAGTACCTCGCATCATCACTAACTGCTAGAACCCCTTCCTTAAAAACCCCTACCACCGTAGCACCACTCAATATCCTCAGATTAGAACACTTACTCAGCTTACTAGAGTATTCCTCAGCTATCTCAAAACCTCTCTTACCAGCGAATAATTCCTTAGAACCGAAGAAGATGTGTGTCTGCTTTATTAACTGACCCCCAAGCCTTATCTGATCATCCACGAGCACCACGCTGAGGTCCGTATTACATAATACCTCAGCTGAAGCCATCCCGGCAGGCCCCCCACCAACAATCAACACGTCAGTAACTATCTCCTCACTAACCAACCTCCTCTCACACCTACTGACCTCCGGAAGACCCTCAATCCTCTCAACCCTCATACCATCCTCAGCAGGCGTAACACACGAACGCGTCGGAAACCCGTTAACCCTAACAATACATGAACCACACCTACCGACCATGCAGAAAACAGCTCTAGGCCTCCTCAAAACAGGCGACAACCTGAAGACATCCACCCCCGCAGCATAGATCGCGGCAGCCAGAGACTCACCCTCGAAAGCCCTTACGGGCACACCCTCAAAAAATATGGTTATCTCCCTACCACGCTTAAACTCAAGTATCGGGTGTGCGTATATCCTCCTATCCACCAAAACACATCAACCAATAAGGTAAATCTCACGAGAAAATAAAAAATATTTTAGCATTCATCAAAAGAAGATGTGGTGAGGTGCCATATCATTGAGGGAGGCGGGAAAACCCAACCTAACACATTTCTTCAAGCCCGGAGCGGTAGCAGTGGTAGGGGCTTCAGTAACCGAAGGCACCGTAGGCAAGGCGATAATGGTGAACTTAGTGAGGGAATTCAAGGGCGTGATATACCCGGTCAACCCGAAGTACGAGGAAATCTTCGGTTTAAGAACCTACAAATCATGCAGGGAACTCCCGGAAGCGCCGGACCTGGCCGTAATCGCCGTGCCAGCTAAGGCAGTACCTCAAGTAATCGAGGAGTGCGGGGGTAGGGGGACTAAAGCAGCTATAGTGATAAGCGCTGGCTTCAAGGAGGTAGGTCCTGAAGGCGAGAAACTAGAGAAGGCGTTGGTTGAGGCAGCTAGGAAGTACGGGGTCAGGGTAATAGGACCTAACTGCCTGGGAGTCTACGACGCTCACTCAAGACTCAACACGATATTCAACCCGCCGGACAGGCAGAAAACACCCCCGCCAGGAAACGTGGCCTTCCTCTCACAGTCAGGCGCGTTAGGCGCGGCAATCCTAGACTGGCTAGCAGAATACAACATCGGAATGAGTAAGTTCGTGAGCTACGGGAACGCCGCCGACGTGAAGGAATGGGAACTCATAGAATACCTGGTTGAGGACCCTGAAACCAAGGTCATAATGATGTATATTGAGGGAGTTGAGGACGGCAGAAGCTTACTTAAAGCGGTGAGGAAAGCCACGCTGGCCGGAAAGCCCGTCATAGTTTTGAAGGCCGGCAAATCCGAGAGAGGTATTAGAGCAGTATCATCACACACAGGATCCCTCGCAGGCTCCTACAAAGTCTACGAAGCCGGTCTAACACAGAACGGCGCACTAGTAGTTAACGAGCTAGACGAGTTCATCCTAGCCACCAAAGCACTCAGCTGGCTACCGCCCCCGCAAGGCGATAGAGTAGCCATAGTAACGAACGGCGGAGGCGCCGGAGTCCTGACAACAGACGCCGTAGAACTCCTAGGCCTGCAACTCGCCGAATTATCTGAGGAAACGAAGAATTATTTGAGGAGTAAGCTACCCCCGGCAGCCTCACTAAACAACCCCGTAGACATACTCGGCGACGCACCACCCGAGAGATACGAGGTAGCTATGGAGGCGGTTATGAGGGACGAGAACGTCGACTTAATAATAGTTATAGGTATAATGCAGTCACCGGCGTTCAAGCCCGTGGAAGTACTCGCGAACATGAAGAGATTGCTGAGCGAGTACAGGAAACCGATGATCTTCGTAGCCCCGGGCGGGGAATACACCGTGAGTAACTTGAAGAAGATAGAGTCTGAAGCCAAGATACCCACATTTAAGTCTCCTGAAGAAGCCGCTAAGGCCTACTACTTCTTCACGAGCTGGTATAAGAACTACAAAACCCTGAAAACACTGTCCGAGAGTAACCCAGGATAACGAACAGCAGGTACATCAAATGATAATTCAAGGAGACCTACACATCCACTCCTACGTAAGTGACGGGGAAGCAACCCCAGAAGAAATCGTTAAGTACTCTATTAAGAAAGGCCTCAACATCATCTCGATAACCGACCACAACACTTTCTCAGGGTCTTTACTAGCGATACATAAAGTCAAAGACACTAAGAAGTTGCTCGTCATACCGGGAGCTGAGGTAAGGACTTCCTGGGGTGACGTGCTAGTTCTATGTCAGACACCTATTAAGATCTCGGTAAATCCGGTAAGGCTATGGGAGGAGGCTAGGAAAAACCACTGCCTACTAATACCCGCACACCCACTCGATATCCTGAGGCTGGGTATAGGCGCTAGATCCAGGTATGTCTCGTTATGGGACGCTTACGAGGTATTCAATTCCTCATCAGACCCGCTAACAAACCTGATCTCCTTCCTCTACTTGAGGGATTTAGGTAAGCCAATGCTCTCTAACTCAGACGCGCACACGCTGGAGGGGATCGGGTCCTCAAGAAATATCTTCGAGGTAAGCGAGCTCAGCGTTGAGGGAGTGCTTGAAGCAATCCTCAAGAATTCCGTGAGGTTAGTCCCTACCTACTCCATCACCTCAACTATAGCTAAACTAAGGTGGGGCGCGAGAATCAGGCGTTTCTCGAAGAACCTGAGAGAGCGTTACGAGCTCTATCTGAGGTTAGGAGGATTACCCCCTCATCCCTAAGCCTCAGCAACTCCCTCACAGCCCTCTCCTGACTCAACCAATTCCCGCGCGCCCTACCACTACCGATCAACCTCATCAACTCAATCCTCAACCATTGCGGGATCTCTGAAGGGTTCCTCAGCGCGTACGGGGTCCCCGGCAAAGGTATGAAGTAGTGGATGCGGATCTTCCCACCCATACTAATCACCTTCCTCATATGCTCGATCGTTAACTGCTTATCCTCTAAGGTCTCGTCAGGCAACCCAATAATGTAGTCAACCTCAGCCGTCAAGCCAGCACCCCCGAGCGCTTCCAGAGCGTTCAAGACATCCTCAGACGAATGACCCCTCCTAATCCTCCTCAGTAACTCGTCAGAACCTGACTGAGCCCCTATATTGACTCTCTCGTTATCGACGTGCGCCTTCAAGAACCTAGCTACCTCACGATCAATCCTCTCAGGCCTAATCTCCGACGGGAAGGTGCCGAAGTATACCCTCCCACCCAAGCGTCTTAAACTACCTAACTCAGTCAAGAGCTCGTGGAAGCCCTGACCCGCCCCAGGATCCCCGTAAGAGAGCGCGTCAGGAGTTATGAATCTCAGATCCTTAATCCCCCTGCTTAGCAGGTACCTACACCAGAATACCACGTTCTCCACACTCCTATGCCTAACCCTAACGGTATGTACGTAGCTGACTTGACAGAAGCTACATGAGTGGAGGCAACCCCTAGTTATCTCCACAGGGTTGAATAAGCCAAGTCTTGGTGAGAATGGCGGGTACTTATCTAACTCACTAGTAAACCCCCTACCCCTAAACACGAACTTACCGGAGTCAAGGTAGAAAACCCCGGTAACGCTTGAGGGATCCCTCTCACCAAACCCTAACTCAATTAACTGCGGGAGCACGTCCTCCACCTCACCTAAGAAAGCATAATTAAAACCTAGTGAGACCACAGTACCGAAAGGATCCCCGGTCGCGTGAGGACCTCCCGCAATACTCACGACACCTAAGTCACGCAACTTCTCATTGATTTCAGCGATTTTCTTATGCTTCGTTAAGAGATCTGTGGTAAGTAGTGTTTGTATGTACGCAACCCTCGAGTACTTAACCCTAAGCTCGTTGATCGTGCTCAGCAAGTTATCTAGTGAGACTAGGTAGAAGTCCACGTCCTTGAGTAGCCCGTGCTCCTCAGCAGCACCCAGTAGTACGTGCACACTATACTTAACGTCTCTCCAATACCCTACTACTACAGCTTTCCTCCTCATTTCCGAGAACCTGTCATACCACCACGTGATCTCCGCGGATTCCTAGCACTCAGCACCATTATTTAGTTATTTAGATCTTTTAAGTATTAGAGTAAGGTTGAGTTAATTGCGTGTCGAGGAACTGAGACTCCCCGACGACGTCGTAGAAGCTTTGAAGAAGAGAGGGATAACCACGCTCACACCCCCTCAAGCAGAGGCTGTTAAGAAGGGCTTGCTTGAGGGGCGTTCCCTAGTAGTGGTAGCTCCCACAGCCAGCGGCAAGACACTCATCGGGGAGCTAGCTCTGATTAACACGTGGCTTAACGAGGGTAAGGGGGTTTACGTATCGCCCCTGAAAGCGCTGGCGGAGGAGAAGCACGAGGAGTTCAGGTTTTGGAGTAGCTTAGGGGTTAAGGTAGGCATAACCACGGGCGATTACGACAACCCGGGCGAGGAGCTCAGGAAGTATGACTGGATAGTAGCTACCTACGAGAGGATGGACTCCATCTTCAGGCTTAAGCCTTCCTGGCTCAGCGAGGTGAAGACTATAGTGATAGACGAGCTACACATGGTTGGTGACGAGGACAGGGGACCCATAGTTGAGTTACTGGCCGTCAGATCACTCCTCGACAACCTGCAGATCGTTGGGCTCTCAGCGACGGTGGGGGAACCCCAAATACTTAGTGAGTGGCTGGGCTCAGAGCTAGTCGTTAGTGATTGGCGCCCGGTAAAGCTAATCGAGGGCTTCTACCTATCTAGGAAAAACCTCATAGTCTTCTCCGACGGACGCTTAGAGGAAGTGCAGAGGAAGCAGACCCTACCACAACACTGCTACGCGAAGGCCGTAAACGAGGATTACCAGCTACTAATCTTCGTGCAGGCTAGGAAGAAAGCCGAGGAGCTCTCGTCGAAGCTAGCTTCACTAAACCTAGAAGAGATACCTGAGACCAAAGACTTAGTCAGGGAGCTGGAGTCTTCCGAAGCACCTAGAACGGAGGTTGAGTCCCTATCTAAGGTGGTTTCGAGAGGGCTCGCGTACCACCACGCAGGGCTCTCCCTAGCCTCCAGGAAAATAATAGAGAAAGGGTTTAGGAACAGGATCCTCAGAGCAGTCGTGGCCACACCCACTCTAGCTGCCGGCATAAACCTCCCCGCTAGGAGGGTGGTGGTCTACACTAGGAGATTCGAGGGCTTCCTAAAACCTATTACGGTAGCGGAATTCAAGCAGATGGCTGGGAGAGCCGGCAGACCCCAGTACGACCCCTACGGGGAAGCAATAGTTGCTGACGTGTCCTCGGAGGAGGAGGGGTGGGCCTACGTGTTAGGCAGGCCGGAACCCGTCAAGTCCGCGCTACTGCAGGATAGGGCAGTAAGGATCAGTACCCTAGCCTTAATAGCTTCAGGAGATGCGAGAACGCCTGAAGACCTCGTCAACATCTTCGAGAAGACCTTAGCATGCTTTATGAGTGGTAAGAAAATCGGTATCAGCATGGTTAGATACGGACTGAGGTTACTGAGAGATGAGGGGATGATTGAGGAAAGCGGTTCCTTACTAAGAGCTACTAAGCTAGGAGCTACCGTATCGAGGATGTACATAGACCCGCTCACAGCAGTCATAATACTCAACGATCTAAGGAAAATCATAACTGCCAAACCCCTCTACTACCTAACACTAATAGCTCTAACCCCCGACTTCGGCAGAGCAAGAATAACGAATTACCGAGCATACTCCACTGAAGCACGCTCCTCACTCACCATGGGCTTAATCCCCGAACCCCCTGAGGACGTAGAGGAGATAGGGTACTATGATTGGTTACGCGCCTACAAGATAGGCAAGATACTCAACGAGTGGATCGAGGAAGTCCCTGAAGACGAGATACTGAGTAGGCACGGCATCGGGTCCGGAGACCTGAGGGTCTTGGTGGAGACCGGTGAATGGCTAACCTACGCAGCATCCAAGGTATGTGACGTAGCCGGCTTAAGAGAGCATTCTAGGAGACTTGAGGTACTGAGTGCTAGAGTAAGTTACGGGATTAAGGAAGAATTACTTGACTTAGTTCGTGTTAGGGGTGTTGGGAGGGTGAGAGCACGTGTCCTCTACGATCACGGGATTAAGACCGTTGAGGAACTCGCCTCCGCAGATCCCTCCAAGATAGCTAACCTCAAGAGCTTCGGACCTAAGGTAGCGAGCAACATAATTGAGGAAGCTAGGAAACTCGCTGAGTTCACGAAGAGAGGGTAGAGAACAGCTTTACCACATCTACCTCAGCCACGGTGGTAGGGATGAACACACCTAAGCTAACCAATACCTCAGGACTTACCTCCCCAACAACCCCCACCAACTCACCGTTAACCAAGATCTCGGCAGCTCTACCATCAATCAGTAACCTCCTCGAAGTCTTCCTCAGCTCATAGTTAACCCCGATAGTCCTCATCAACGACCTCAACACGACCAGCCCGTCAGTCAAGGTATAGCCATCGCCGGCAAGCCCGTAAGCAAGTTTCTTCGTATATCTCGGACGCTTATTCTCGTCAAGCTTAACAACATCACCTACCTCAAATATCTCTAACCTCCTCCTCTTAGAGCTATTCGTCTTAACGGAGGTAAGTATGGTGGGTAGTAAGGAATTCCTCACAGCCGAGTAAGTCTTCATCTTAGGGTTCCTAACCCTCACGAACTCCTCCTCACTAGTTAAGGCGAGTACGTCAGGGTCCGTCAACATGAAGTTCAGCACTTCCTGCAAGCCCAGACCCAGCATAACCTCCCTCAAGTATTCTGAAAACCTCTCCAACGGGTTCACCCTGCCGAAATGCGGTGGGTTAGAGATCTCGCCGCCTAGCTCGTTATACCCGTAAGATATAGCTAGATCCTCTATGACGTCAACGTATGAGAGCACGTCCACCCTGTATGGAGGAACCTTAACCACCACGCGGTCCACACTCAAGTCCTGAACCTCATAACCCATAGACTCCAGTAGTCGCGGACCCTTAACCCGGATAGGGTCAATACCTAGTAGTGAGGCCACGTATTCCCTCCTAACCTCCACCACGCTCTCCTCCAACACCGGGCTGTATGGGAAGAGTGAAGCCCCCTTAATGCTGACCCTCCCAATCACCGGGTTCCTCGACCTCTCACTAACGGACGTGGTCACGACGTTCAGTATCTTCATCATGAGATAAGGCTCGGTCCCGGTCACGTCTATGACTACCCTGCGCGTCTCCTCAGTAACCTTATTGTCTTCCGCGTTAAGTATTGGAGGGAATGAGAGTACCTGACCCTCAGAATCTACTAAGAGTGGGTAGTGGCGGTGACGCACTAGGTGAGCGTACTTAAGCCCCTTCTCAGTCATACGTAGTATCTCGTCTAAGCTCATGACGTTCTCGTAGCCTAACGGCCTGTAACTAGCGTTCTCCACCTCAACGTACCTTATGGGCGGCTTCACCTTATCTAGGTCGTAGAGACCTATCGAAACAAGCTCCCTATCACCACAGTACGTGGCGTGGAGCTTCTCCTGTAACTGAAATATCTGCCTAACCGCTTCCTCATCTAGTTCTAGGTTCTCCACTATAGCTAAGAAAGCGTACGGCCTGTACTCAGGGGCCTCACTAACGTCTAAGTATGTTGAGGAATCCTCAACCACGTACTTGATCGGCTTCCTAGAACCTTTGTAAACACCTACCGCTCTGCCGAGACCCTCAGCGGAGAACATGTCAGGCCTGTCGTGGCTAGCCTCATAAACTATCGTATCACCCCTCACCTCCTCTAAATCACTTTTCAGGATTTCCAGCATCCTCGTTAATTCTTCTAGGGATAGCGGTGTCTCCGCCACCCTCTCAACATCCCATAACTTTACCTCAACCTTAGGCATTCTTTAGAATCACCCCAGGTATTCTCGTCGATTCTATGAGGTCTAAATCACACGAGTAAAGGTTTCTTATGTCATCAAACCCTAGAACTATCATGGCAAGCCTGTCTATCCCTATCCCCCAAGCAGCTACCTTATAGTCTGCGGGTAAGGCCACGCTAGCTAGTACTTCAGGCCTGAACATCCCTCCCGGGAAGACCTCGACCCACCCCAGCCTAGGATGCTTCACGAATCCCTCAACACTCGGCTCCGTGAAGGGGAAGTAAGCCGGCTTGAACCTAACCTCCTCCATCCCCAAACGCTTAGCGAGTTCCTTGAAGAAACCCAGTAATTCCCTGAAGGTCACCTTCTTACCCACTATGATGCCCTCCAGCTGGTGGAACTCCATCAGGTGTGTAGGGTCCGGCGTGTCAGGCCTGAACACCCTGTCGAAGGAGAACACCCTGTACTCCCCCGCACCACGCTCGTATATGGTCCTCAAAGATACCGGGGTCGTGTGAGTTCTGAGGACAGTCATCCGAGCAACGTCCTCTCTCCAACCATACTTCCAGACCCCCACATGGACTTCCTTAGTCCTCTCAAGCACGTCAACCTCCTTAACTTCTGCTTGAGCGTTGTCGACGTAGTAAACATCCGTTTCTTTCCTTGATGGATGGTACTGAGGAACGAATAAAGCGTCGAAATTCCAGAGGCAACTCTCCACGTAAGGACCCCTAACCTCCTCAAACCCCATCTCAACCAGTATTTCCTTAACGTACTTCATGAACAGCGTGTAGGGATGCCTCAACCTAGGCGTGCGTACAGGTACCTCGACCCCCACGTCAAACTCCTTGAATATCGCTTTCTTCCACGTCCCCGTGACGAGGGCTTCGGAAGTCAAATTAGTTATCAGAACACCCTCAACTACCCTCCCCTCACTCAATAACTTGAGTAAGTCCTGTGTTGGGTAGACCTTAATGATCTTGACGTCGTCTACGTCCACGAACCCCCTGCGTTTCAGGTCCGTAACCCAGTCCGGCAAGTTATCGTAGGACACTGGCCTCACGTGATTCCTCAATATCTCCTTAACCCTACCCACCTCACTTAAGAAATCACTTAACGCTCCCTCAACAAGAAGCACTAAACCACCCTCAAGCCTAACCAGCCCATACCTCCTCAAACGACCTAGGGAAGCCCTCAACTCATCCTCATCTAAGCCCACGGAAGCCAATTCTTCTAGACGTGCTCTCCCATTACCAGTCATCAAGTACCTCAACACCCTCTCTTCAGGGAGTCCTAACTCAAGATACTTAAGCCCTAACTCACTCGTCTTAACCAAGTACCTCAAACTCCTCTCCAGCCTTATCAACCGCCTACTCTCTAACTCCGCGAGATCCCTCATCAAATCCGATTCCCTCAACCCTAGAGAGTTACTAACCTCGCTGACGTCAACGCCCTCACGCACCTCACCCAAATACTTAACGAGCCTGAACTGCCTCGGAGGCAACACCAAGCTCTCGAGCACTCTCCACACCGCTACATGAGTATTTAAGGAAAACTAATAAAATTATTAAGTTAGGTACTCATACGTTTTAGGAGGGGATGAAGTGTCATTCATTGAAGCATACCCTAGAAAGGGTGAGGGAGTGCTTCTCTGGTTTCCTGTAGCTATAGCGGAATTCCGCGAGTGTAATCCTCGTAGTGATAGGCTGGTCTTCGAGTGCTACTTAAGTAGCGTTCTCGAGAACCCGTTAATCAGGTTCCTCACGATAAGGAAGTTAAGTAAGAACACGAAAGTCTTAACATACCCGAGCGTCAATGCTGTGAAGCTAGCTCACATTACGTGCAGCGAGTACGAGTTATTTAAAGACGTTGAAGCGGCTGAGGAGATCTTAAGCAACGAGGAGAAAGCCAGGAAATTCTTCAGTGACTTGATATCTAGTGAAGCACCTCAACAGAGAACTAGGAGGTGGTGGAACCTGGAATTATTCAGGCCTCCCAGAATAGACGTACGCGAGATACTCCTCAAGAGTAATATAGCCATAGTTAAGGAAATCCTCAAAAACCTATGTCTAGATAAGCGTGTGAAGCCTTCTTACTGGGTCCCCGGATACCTCTTAATGAGGGTGAGCCGGAAGTCCGGTCAGGTCTCGATAATAGAGAGGGATAGGGAGGAAATCTCTAAAATATACTCGAGACTCCTCATGCACGAGAAGCTCGCGAAAATCTTTGAAGGTTTATGAGGACGTTCATTAAGTCTTCTTAAGCTCGTAGAGTAGGTGGCGTGCCTCAGGCATTATGAGTTTTCTTAAAGCTAACTCGACAGCGTCCGGCGATCCGGGTATCACGAATAGTAGGGTAGTACCTGAAACACACGCGAAGCTTCTTGAAGCTATCGCCGCGGACCCGTGCTCAGTGAACGTTAAGTACCTGAAGAGCTCGCCGAAGCCGGGCATGTCCTTACCGCAGTAACTCTTAAGAGTATCTACCGTTATGTCCCTAGGACTTATTCCGGTACCCCCGGTCACCACTACGACGTTACACGAACCCAGCAAATCCTCGAATGCCTTCCTGATCTCCCCTTCTTTGTTTGGGACCACGCGCCTACCCTTCAGAACCGCTCGGTAATCCTCACATACCCTCTCCACGATAGGCGTAATCTCATCCCTCTTAACCCCCCTCAGAATAGAGTCGCTAGTTATGATTAACCCGAGATTGATTTCCAAGCCCTCAGCTTCTCTCCTATGCTCCTCGACCGGCAAGACATCAACCCCTAATCTTACCGCTCTTCACAGCCTCCAAATACCTCTCAACTATGTCATACCCGTACTTCAACTCAAACCTTCTCCTACCCTCCTGAGTCATTCTTAAGGGGGTCCACCTAGGGTCGAGAACCACGTCAACACGCACGTCCCTCACACCCTCAATAACCGTCAGCTTCTTGTATATCTCGAAGAGTATGTAGGTGCTTGCGGGGCATCCAGGAGCCGTGAACGTCATTTTTATTAAGACATCACCAACTTCATTAACGGAGACCTCGTATATTAGTCCGAGGTTCCACACGTCAATACCTAGTTCAGGATCCTCCACAGTCTTCAGAGCTTCTATGACTTTACTCTTAAGAGTTTCCGACATTCCCAAGCCCTCTACGTTAATATCGCACCACCTTTATTAAGGGTTTGAGGAACTCCTACTCCAGTCTTTAACTAGCTGAGATATGTTCTTAACGCTTAACCCGAAACTCACGGCTGCCGCTAGGAATAGCGGGTACTCACCTAACACTATGAACACCCTAGTTAACACGCTGAGTAAGGCCGCCATACCCTTACTAACCCCGACTAAACTCAGAACACCTGTCTGAGTCAACTCGTAAATCCCTACATTACCTGGCGTGACTATGGGGAGGAGCCAGATTATCATGTAGATAGAGTCGAAACCTATGACGAGTTGCCATAGACTCGGCTTAAGTCCTACTAGGAGGGCTAACACGTAGCCGTGAGCGACGTTAGACACCCTCTCCAGCACCGAGAGCAGGGTGGCTGCCAACACGTAATCATAGCGCTTAGTTAAGTTGGTGAAGTCCCCTACGTACTCCTCATGAAATCTTACGCCGGACTCCCTACCGAGCCTGCGATAGAGCTTATTTACCAGAGACTCAAGAGCCTTACTCCTAGGCATTAAGAAAAGAAGTAAGTTAATCAGGATTAAAGTAGCGGCAGGCAGTATCAAGACTAGAGCGCGTGAAGCAGACATATGCAGCCCCACCACAGACAGTAGTAGGAAAGCCAGCATGGTTAAGGTAGTTATCAGCCTATGCGATGCTATACCTAGTAAGGTCTTGCTAACGCCCACGAAGGAATTCCTAGTCAACAACGCGAATTTAACGATCTCGGTAACCCCTCCTACCGGGACAATTAATTCCGCGAACACAGACACGTAAGTCACCTTAATAACGTCAAGCAACTTAACCCTCTCCACAGCCCTCAACAAAACGAAGAACGTCAGAGCGTGGAGAGTGACTGAAGAAATTCTCGTAAGTAGAGCTAAAGAGACGTAACCAAAGCTCTCACCCCTCGTGAGGAGGTAGAGGACGCTGCTGATGTCGTTAGTGTATATGAACACGAACAACAAAATATAAGAGGCGATAGCCAGCAACAACGTTATCGTCAGCGTTCTACTTAACCCCATCTTCACAGCCCTTACTATGAAAGTCTTTAAATACATGAGAATATAAGTCTGAGGTCTCTGTTGTTTAGACAATTGACTGACACAGACTTAAACAATAAAAGAAGAACCCAGTAATTATTCTCTCAGGTGAGTGGGTTGTGCCGGCCCTAAGAGAGTGGAGGAATTACACACCATCCACGATAGATGAGGAAACTAAGTTACCTATACCTAGCCGAGATGAGGACGAGATAACCATGTCTTACGAAACCTTAAGCAAGTTGAATTTAGTGAGTGATGGCACATACGTCTTCGTATGCGATTCCTGCGAGGACGTTGACTTCCACGTAGTTCTCGATTTGCTGGACGTTGAGGGCGCGTCGGTAGTGACGTTCAAGTCTGTTGGTGAGGGGCTTTACTACAGCTTAAAGAACGTCCCGTCAGTCCTCACAGTAGTAAGTAGTAAGCCTCCTGCAGGCGCGGTGAGCATGGTCCTCAATAGTAAGGGTAGGGTACAGATAACTAAGTATGAGTTAAGGAAGGAATTCCTCGGTTTCCTGAAGTCAAGCATAGTTGATGAGAGAGCGTTGAACGAGCTTATAACTGAGGCCTCAGCAACCACGACCGCTAAGGTGCTTTCTAGGCTGGCTAAGCGTAGGGATGTGAGGAACGGGCATGTGAACGTGGTGAACGGCTTTATTCGAAACCCGAGACTTTTAGAGAGGGTTTTTTCCTCTCTTAAGCTTAAGAAAGCTGACTCCTCAATAGCTGACGAGCTTAGGAAGCAAGGCTACGACATAAACCTAGGTACCGCGATGGCTTTAACCAAGATCGCCGGGAGATGTTCCGCGAACGAGAAAATAGTTTTCGTGGGCGGCACGGTCTCCGAGGGCGTGATAATACTTCACATAAAGTGTGGTGACTGAGTTGAGGAAAGTCTACGTGGCCGGGATAGGGATGGTTAACGTAGGTAAGCACGTTGATAAATCACTGAGGGATTTAGCCGGTCAAGCAGCCCTTAAGGCTATGGAGGAGGCCGGGAACGAGGTACCTGAAGCGCTCGTGGTAGGTAACATGCTGAGTTCTTTGGTAGAGCAAGAGAACCTCGCGTCACTCATAGGGGATCACATAGGTCTTAGAGGTGCTTGCGGACTTAAGGTCGAGGGCGCTTGCGGGTCAGGAGGCTTGGCCTTAATGACCGGGTATTCGTTAGTTGCTTCAGGACTCTTCAGTAAGGTGCTCGTAGTAGGCGTGGAGAAGCTTTTCGAGAGACCCTCGGCTGACGTGATTAGGGGGCTGGCTTACGCGGCCGACGCAGACTACGAGTTAATTTACGGGGTTACCTTCTCCGGGTTGAACGCTCTCTTAATGCGCTACTACATGAGTAAGTACGGGGTTAGGTATGAGGAGCTAGCTTACTGGTCGGTCTTAATGCATAAGAACGGCTCCAGAAACCCCTACGCTCAGTTAAGGAATGAAATAACGCTAGACGACGTCGTGAAGTCCCCTATAATAGCGGACCCGATAAGACTTTACGACTCATGCCCGCTAAGCGATGGCGCGGCAGCCGTATTTCTAGTCAGCGAAGACGTTAAGAAACTCACTGACACCCCCGTTAGAGTGGTAGGCGTGAGCAACTCCATAGATAGCACGGACCTGTCCTCGAGACTAGAGCTCGACTACCTACTAGCTTCCAGCACCTCCGCGAAGAACTCCTTAAAAATGGCTAAGGCAGACTTGAGAGAGATTGATGTTGCCGAGATACATGACGCCTACACGATCACGGCAGCCTTAAGCATAGAGTCGATAGGGTTTGCCGAGAGGGGTAAGGCACCTAAAGCTTGGAGTGAGGGACGTTTTAGCCCGGGTGATAAGCCCTCAATAAACCTCTCCGGAGGTCTGAAGTCGAGAGGGCATCCGGTAGGCGCTACAGGGGTTTACCAAGTAGCTGAGGTAGTAATGCAGTTGAGGGGTGATTTCCCGGGGGTTTCGGTGCCGGCTGAGGTAGGCTTAACCCAGAATATAGGGGGTGCAGGATCTAACGTCACCACGATAGTGTTGAGGAGGTGACACGCCTTGACGACCATGCAGAGAGTGTGGAGATTAAAGAACACGCTACTCAACCTACTCGCGAGTAGGTGTTCAGCGTGTGGTCACATCACGTACCCCCCGAAAATGAGGTGCCCTGTTTGCGGTTCCGGGGAATTAAAGAAGGAGAGCCTGCCTCGCGAGGGTGAGGTACTGAGTTACACGATTATTCGAGTACCCGCGAAAGGGTTCGAAGACTTCACACCAATGATAATAGCTCTCATCAAGCTCGGCGACGCCAAGGTATTGGCCGAGGTCGTTGACGTGAAGCCTGAGGAGGTAAACATTGGTATGCGGGTCGTCGCTACGGTTAGGAGAACAGCACAGACAATCGACGGTGGAGTACCCTACGTGATTAAGTTCAAGCCACTCAAGTCGTGACCCGCCCAACCCCGAGGAACATGATTTCAGTTATAAACCCATGACGCCAGTTTTTATGTTGGTGGTTGAAACGAGTTCGTCTGAGTACGTGGATTTCTCGGATTTCCAGAAACTTGATTTAAGGGTTGGCTTGGTCGAGAGTGCTGAGAGGATTCCGGGCTCTAAGAAGCTAATTAGGCTAATAGTTAACCTAGGTGATAAGGGGAGGAGGCAGTTAGTAGCGGGTCTTGCCGAATGGTACAAACCTGAAGATCTAGTAGGGAAGTACATAGTGGTAGTCTCTAACCTAAAACCTAAGAAGATGATGGGGTTTGAATCGCAAGGCATGTTATTGGCTGCAGGATGTGGTGAGGGAGAGGTACCGGTAATCTTAACTGTTGAAAAACCGGTGAGTCCAGGCACAAAGATTTGCTGAAGATTAAACCCTATAGTTTTAATCTGAAGTACCGACCCTACCTAACTTTTCCGCAACAGCTGCTTGAGCTGCCGCTAACCTAGCCACGACTATCCTGAAGGGTGACGCGCTCACGTAGTCTAAGCCGGCCTTATGCAGGAACATTATGGATTCTGGGTCGCCGCCGTGCTCCCCACATATACCTACCTCAAGGCTTGGATTAGCTTTCTTACCCTCCCTAGTACCCAGCTCTACCAAAGCCCCGACACCGACGACGTCTATCGTCTGGAACGGGTTCTCAGGCAGTATCTCGTACTCCAGGTACTGAGGCATGAACTTATTCTCGACATCATCTCTGCTGAAGCTGAACGCGGCTTGAGTTAAGTCGTTCGTGCCGAAGCTGAAGAAGTCTACCTCCTTAGCTATTTCGCTAGCGGTTAAGCAAGCCCTAACCGTCTCAACCATAGTGCCTATCTTCACGTCACTTAAGTCAACGCCGTACTCCCTCTCCACGTCTTTAATCGCCGGTATTATAGCCCTCTGCTTCACGAACTTGACCTCGTTGACGTGCGCTACCTGAGGTATCATTATCTCTAAGACCGGCTTATAGCCCTCCTTCTTAAGTTCGGCAGCTGCCTCAAGCATAGCTCTCGATAAGTAGTAGTAGAATTCAGGGTATGTCACGCCCACCCTAACGCCTCTGTGACCCATCATCGGGTTATGCTCTTTAAGAACTGACACCCTCTTATATAACGCCTCAAGCTTCTTCACCCTCTCATCAAGCTCCTTAAGAACGTTCGGGGTTAGGTCCTTAGCTACCTGAGAGTTAGCTAGCTCCAGATACGCTGTCTTAACCTCGTAGAGCTCCTTCAACACCTCCTCCGGCGCGGGCAGGAACTCATGTAGTGGCGGGTCAATCAACCTTATCACTACCGGGAGTCCGTCCATTATCTTAAGCATTTCCTTGAAGTCCGGCTTAATCATCTCAACGAGTTTCTTCAGGTGCTCTTCTCTAGCCTCCCTAGTCTCGGAGAGTATCACGTTTCTGAGAGCTTCAAGCCTCTCCGGCTTTCTAAACATCCTCTCAATCCTCAGCAAGCCTATGCCCTCAGCACCGAACTTCCTAGCTATTAACGCGTCTTCCGGCACGTCCGCGTTAGCTCTAACACCTAACTTCCTGACGCTGTCAGCCCACTTAAGAAGCTTGTCTAGCTCAGGTATTATCTCGGGTTCAACGGTCGGTATCCTACCGATATACACGTTACCTGTGTTCCCGTCTATCGTTATCCAGTCACCCTCCTTTACCACCCTACCGTTAACCTCGAATACCTTTCTCTCGTAATCTATCCTAATAGCTTCAGCACCGACTACGGCTGGCTTACCGATCCCCCTAGCAACTACTGCCGCGTGTGATGTCATGCCACCCTTAGAGGTTAGTATCCCTACCGCTGCGTAGAACCCGTGCACGTCGTCAGGCTTTGTCTCAACCCTTACTAAAATGACTTTCTTACCCTCCCTCGCTTTAAGGACCGCTGTGTCAGGATCGAAAACCACCTCACCGCTAACGGCACCCGGAGATGCCGGCAGGCCCTTAGCCACTGGTTCCGCCTTAGCCTTAGGGTCTACTCTCGGGTAGAGTAGCTTCAGCACTATATCTGGTGAAACCCTCATTATGGCTTCCTCCTTACTTATTATGCCCTCCTCAGCCAACTCAACAGCTGTCTTAACCCTAGCTACGGGAGTCATCTTAGCTACCCTATTCTGGAGGAAGTATAGCTTACCCCTCTCAATAGTGAACTCTATATCCATCACGTCCTTATTCAGTTTCTCGAGCAGTTTACCGGCTCTTATCAACTCCTCATATATTTCCGGCATCCTCTCCCTAAGCTCCTCTAAGCTTAGAGGTGTCCTAATACCGGCTACCACGTCCTCTCCCTGAGCGTTAGGCAGGAACTCGCCGTAAGGCCTGTTCTCGCCGGTAGCAACATCTCTAGTGAAGTACACGCCAGTACCTGAGTCCCAACCCATATTACCGAAGACCATAGTCACTATATTGACGGCGGTGCAGTCAGCTATGTCCGGGGTTATGTTATTAGCCATCCTATAGAAAATCGCTCGCGGATTCATCCAAGACCTGAAAACGGCCTTTATCGCTAATTCTAGCTGCTTCCACGGGTCCTGCGGGAACTCACCCCAATTCTTCCTGATGACCTCCTTATACTCCTCGACAACCTTCTTCAAGTACTCGACCGAGAGCTTCCACAGACCCGGCGCTACGTCCGCCGGCGGCTGCGCGTCAAGCCTTAAAGTATACTTAGGGTATCTAGACCTAACGGCTTCTAACTCGCTCGAGTAGAGCTTCTCAGCCTGCTCCTTAAACTCCTCCTCATACTTATCGAAGACCTCATTAAATAACTCCTCATTAATCTCGAGAACTATCCTACCAAACATCGCTAGGAATCTCCTATACGCGTCGTAAGCAAACCACTCGTTCCCGGTTAGTCTCGCAAGACCCTTAACCACCTCATCATTTATCCCTAGGTTGAGGACCGTGTCCATCATGCCAGGCATTGAGACCGCGGCGCCCGACCTAACGGATACCAGCAAGGGGTTCTCAGGAGAACCGAAGACCTTGCCAGTTTTCTCCTCCAGCTTCTTCATGTAGTCACGAACCTGTGCCATTAACTCCTCAGATACCTCCATACCCCTTATTATGTCCCATATCTTCTTGATCAGCTGATCCCTGACCTGCGGCGGCGGATTCCTCTCAAGTTCCTTAACTATCGCGTCAATCTCCTCACGTCTGCAGACATAGAACTCCCTGCACGCTTGAGTAGTTATTATGAAGCCTGGAGGTACTGGAAGACCTAACTGAGTCATCTGAGCTAGGGAAGCGCCTTTACCCCCCAACAATTTCTTATCTTTCCAATCGGCTTCCTCAAAACTGTAGACGTACTTCACACCCAAACCACATCACTCTCGTGTAATTAAGGTTAAATAAGGCTTTTAAATTGAATTTCCCGCGCTCGGAACCCCTAATCTGATGGGTGGGTCCCTAACCTCATAGATAGCCTAGAAGTGGTGGGGGGCGGGTCTACTGAGGGCGATATGAGCCCCGCGGGCTAACCTGGCTACCCCACCCCGCTACTCCGTCCCCCCATTCATTATTCAACATTACGAGGTTTTTAAGCATTAGATGATTTCCTGACGAGGGATCTGAGCAAACCCCACTCAGGACTTGTTTCAGGACCTACACCGTAGATTTTCGAAGCCATTACCTCCAGGTCTAGCTCTGTCGGTATTCCTAGCTTCTTAGACGTGCTCCACGCCTCAGCTAGTGAGTTGGTGTGGGATATCATCTGAGCTAACTTATTCATCTTCATGACGACCTCACTCTTAAGAAGGAATGTGACGGGGGTTAACGCGTTTATTTCTACGGTCCTGCTACCCCCTCTTATAGCTTTACTCCCTACGTAGCCCTTAAGCGCTAGGTAAGGCGCTCTACTAGCCTCTGTCTTAACACGATCTATCAAGCCCTCATAGAGGTCTGCGTGGTGTGTCCAGAAACCTACAACACCTACGTAACCCCCCATACCCATCAACTCACTCACCTTCTTCAAGACTAGGTCTTGGGAAAGCTCCCCGTCAGCACCTAACGCGGTCACGCCGACGAGTCCTCTAACCCTCGCCGTAGCTGCTAGAGTTATTGAGTCTGCTAGGGGGGACCATAGATTATCTTCCCAGCCCTCAGCGAGGATATCGCCGCCCACATCTAAATCAATCAAAACGTTCTCCCCACCCCCGACCAACTCATCAAAACACTCGTAGACCCCGCTAACGCCTCTCTCAAGAGTTACTGCAGGAACCTCATTCCTGAGCTTCTCAGCCACGTAAGCAGTGTGCGGCTTGAAGGAATACCTACCGCGTACAACGTAGGTGTCTTCATTAACCCACACACACTTACTGAACCTCGCGTTCCTGATATTAGCTACGGGTACGGGGCCCGGGTATGGGTCAACAACCCATCTCTCCCATAAGACACCTAAGGGAAGACACTCACGAACACCTACGAGTTCCTCAAGAACCTTACAGAAAACGAAAGCTGATATCACGTCCCCTCCGCCGCCGGCACCCACAACCACTACTCTCTCAACTTCACGGAATCTAGTGAGATAATTACCCAACTACCACACCTAAACCTGCTACGCACTCAGATTAAAATACTGATTACTCCTTGTTAAGGTTAAGGAGCGCTGGTCCCCCACTCCTTAAAGTATTATCTTGCCCTCCTCTATTATGTCGTCGTTCAACTCCTTATGCGGGAGTATCGTCACGTCCTCCGTTATGAAGACCTCATCGTAGACCCTCACCTCATCACCCAATACCACGCCCGGGGATATGCGGACCCACCTACCTATGTGTGAGCCCGCACCGATTATAGCTCCCTTCAGGTAGCAAGCGGATTCCGTGACTACGTTGTCTAGGAGTAGTGAGTTGATTATTCTGGCGTTGCTCCCCACTATCGTCGCCTTCCCTATCAACGCGTAGGGACCTATCACGGAGTTATCACCTATCTTAGCGTTCTCATCTATGAAAACAGGCTTGATTATCTCGACGTTATCACCTATTTCTGACGTGGGTGATATGAAGCCTTCAGGCATCAAGTGCTTCAGAGCGCTTAAATTAGCTTTTAAGTAGTCCTTAGGAACCCCTATGTCGAGCCAGAGCCCCTCATGAATATACGCGCTTAAAAGACCTTCCTCAACCAGCTTAGGCAAGACGTCGACTGCTAGCTTAGAGGGCTTCTTCACCGGGAAATACCTCATTAACTCAGGACTGAATATGTAGAATCCCGCGTTGACCAAGTTGGAGGGCGGCTGTCCTTGAGGCTTCTCAATGAATTTAACGACCCTCCCGTCAGCACCTACTTGAGCGACGCCGTACCTAGAAGGGTTGTCAACACGTGTTAAGACTATTGAGGCGGCAGCACCTCTCTCCAAATGGGATTTAATGAAGGATTCTAGAGAAACGTCGCTGAAGACGTCCCCGTAAACAACTAGGAAGGGCTCGTTAATACCGAATCTCTCCACTATGAGTGGTATAGGACCCCCGTCACCTAAGGGGCTTACCTCCTCCACATACTCTATCTTGAGTCCATAGTCCGACCCATCATCATATCTTTCCTTAATCATATTGCTCATATATCTTACGGAAATATACACTTTCTTAATACCTGCGTTCCTCAAGTTACTCAATATCCAGTCTAGTAAGGGCTTTCCTAGAATAGGGAGTAGGGCCTTAGGTCTCGTAAGCGTTAAAGGCCTTAACCTAGTAGCGTAACCACCAGCCAATATGATGGCCGTGTCTATGCCCACTAACAGCACCAATAAATTCTCGACAATCGTAATAAAAGCTTAAATTATTGAACTAAAGCGCTTATCTCAGCTGACCCTGTATCCTCACTAATTCTTGAGGAGGTTTTAAAGCTATGAATGCAGCCCCGTAAACAACTACATCATCCTCAAACCTAGTTATGGTGAATTCAGGTACTCGGTTAATCACGTAGTCTTTGACGAACTCCTGGATTACCTTAAGGAATTCAGGGTTGTTGAGGATTATTGAGCCGCCGAAGCTAATTACCTCAGGATCGTAAACGTTGATTACTGACGCCACCCCAGCAGCGTTTATTCTAGCTAGCTCTCTGATTACGTAAGACGCGAATTCATCGCCCTTCTTCCAGTACTCGAAGAGCTTCGCGGCTGGCACAGGTCCTTTCGCGCTTACCTCATGAAGTTCTGAGGTGCCTTCCCACCTAACCCTAAGCTTCTCGACAAGCTTCCATAAGTTGTTTCCTGACGCCATACCCTCCCAATGACCTAAGCCGCCGCAACCACACCTAATGTCTGAGTCGTAGGAAACCACTATATGCCCTACCTCATGCGCGTTCCCGTCCTTACCTAGGAGTAAGTGACCGTCCACGATGACCCCAGCACCAATACCTGAACTCAACGTCACGTAAACCACGTTCTTCTTACCGAGCCCGGCCCCCGACAAGTACTCAGCATATACGGCCGCCACACAATCGTTAACGACGTACGTCGGGGTCCTGAAGTACTCCTGCAGAGGCTTCCTCAAGTCAAAACTCCCTAACTTGATGTTAGGGGAGTTAACGACGCGGCCCTCCCTAATATCTAAAGGTCCTATAGTCCCCACACCAACCGCCACCACCTCGTGTTCGGGGAGTCCATTAACAAGGTCTCTGAAAGCCTCGATTATGGCGTTAGCTACGACACCCTCCCCTCCCTCCTGAGGCGTGCTGAAAACAACTTTACTTACTAAACTCGCGTCAACTGAATTGAATAAAGCTACTCGAGTCTTGGTAGCCCCGACGTCAGCCGCCACCACAACCCTCAAGCCCGCCACCAACTATAAATTTACGGGAAATAATTTTAGAGCTCTTGCGGAGGTCCCCCCCCCCTAAGACTAGACATGGTAGTCGTGTATGTGCACGTGCTTCTCGTGAATGGTGATTGCCTCGCCGTACACCTCCTTAAGTATCTCCTCCCTCAACACGTCCTCCGGCTTACCGAAGAACCACTTACCACCGCCGAGCAGTAGAAGGTAATCCGTGTTTTGCAGTAGTAGTGTTGGGTCATGAGAACTCATTATAACAGTAGCTAGCCTACCCTTAAGCAACTTAAGTATCGTTGACGCGAGCGAGACCCTGCCCGCAGGATCTATCGAGGAGAAAGGCTCGTCTAAGACGAGTATCTTAGGATCGTGAATTAAGGCTCTCGCTATCAAGACTCTCTGCCTCTCACCGCCAGAGAGTTTCCAGAAACTCTTAGTCTTAACACTCTTATCGAGCTCCACTAAATCTAGGACCTCCTCGACTCTTCTCTTAACCTCACTACTAGGAAGAGTTCTAGGCCATCTCTTCCTGTAGAGGAGGTAGGAGGTCTCGATAAACTCCTCCACGCTGACGGGGTATGGGAAGTAAGAGGGCGTGAAAATCTGGGGCACGTACCCCACGTACTTACCGATGCGCTCAGGAGATCCCGTGACCTCCTCATCATACAGGAAAACACTGCCCTTCAGAGGCTTGAGAAGACCTATGAGGGTCTTGATAAACGTGGTCTTCCCTGAACCGTTCGCCCCTATAATCTGAGTTAACGTGTTCTCAGGGAATAACGCGTTTATCCCCTCGACGACAGGCCTCACGTAACCCACGGTTAAGTCAATTGTTTTAAGCATTCCCTCCCCTATGCACACATTAATTTAAAGCTTATAAATGAGTGTGCACACTAAAGATTAGGGTGGAGGATTGACTCCTGTTAAGGTATGGTATGTTGGCGTGCTCCTAATACTAGCTAATTCCCTAACCCCCCTAATCAGTTATTCGAGTAACTCTGCAGGCTTAACTATCGTAGCTACGTTCCCAAACCTAGTTGATGATATTAACTTGATTAAGTGTGACTTAGATAAGGTCTACTCCCTACTCCCACCATCGATAGACCCTCATGACTACTCCTTAAGACCTGAGGACGTCGAGTTGCTGAAGCAGGCAGACTTAATAATCTCCACAGCGCACACACATTTCGAATTACGTATTAATGAGTTGAGGAACCGGGGAGACCTCAAAGCAGTGATTATAGAGATACCTAAAATACCTGGAATCAAGCTACTGCAGAACCCAAGCACCAGGTTGCCTAACCTGCACATGCCCATATACGACCCGAATAACTACCTAATATTCCTGAGAAACCTCACGAACACACTCAAGCATCTAAACCCTGCCTGTGCCGAGACCTACGAAGCTAGGTACGAGCTAGTGGAGGAGAATATCACTAAATTACTGAGTAATGTTAAGCGACTAAGTCTGAGAGGGGTTGGTGTGAAGCCCGTGGTTCAATACGCTGTCACGTGGGTCGGCATAAACATAACTGATTTCCTAATACCTGAGGAAGACGTTAGTCCAACACCTACAACCGTAAGTAAGATAGAGGAATTGATTAAGAGAGGATACGTTGATGTGATAGTTCTTACTGCCGAGGAAGACGCGTACGTTAACTACTTAAGAAGTCTTGGGACACAGTACGGCATGCCGGTGCTGGTGGTTCCACTACCATTTACTGAAGGCTCTGTAATCAGTAAGTTAGAGAAGGTAGTTGAGCAACTCACTAACATTGAGGTTTCCTCAAGCACTGCTCAAGCGCCCGGAACGTATTATCCTGACAACACACTCCTACTAATCTTGCTAGCTTCCATGTCATTCCTACTCCTCGCTCTATTAATCTACTACGTTACGCGTATCAGGAGTGCTAAGTCCTCTCCTAAGGGGTAGGGTGAGTAATTATGCGTGAGTTAATAATGCTTTACGCTTTCCTGATACTCGCGTTAACCATGACCGGGATATTCCTTGGGTTAGAGTCAAGGTGGCTCTTAACTTTCGCTTCTCTAGGGCTCATATTCGGTTTCTTAAGTCCTGTCATAGCCGCTAGGAGACTCTACTATCTCTCAGCCGCCGCACCACACTCAACCCTCTTCTCTGTAGCTCTCTCCATAATGGTAACGGGTGCTTCATGGTCTAGTAACTACTACCTGATAGCAGTGATTGTTTCAGTCTTGTTAATGCTCGGTGTTAGTTATATGGTGAGGTCGGGTCTAGATCCCGACGTGGCTACCTCCGCGTTCGTTGCCGGCACCACCTCTTCCAGTGTCTTAATCCTCTACTATGTTTCCGTGAATTACAGAATGACTTACTCGGTTAACGCTTTGATCTTAGGCGATCCACTACTCATATCATATAACGAGTTAGCGATACTCTTCCTCACGCTAATCATGACAGCGGCTTTAGTTACTACTACGTTCAGGGAGAACGTGTGTGCCGGGGTAGATATGGACTTACTTAAGTTGAGTGGAGTTAAGTTAACCCTCTACGATCTAATGCCTTACTTCCTGCTAGGTTTTGCGTCAGTAGTTCTCTTGAGGCTTGTCGGCTACGTCATGTCGCACGTGATGATATTGCTACCCTCACTCATCTCAATGAATCTCAGTAGGAGAGCCTGCTTTACTCTAGCACATAGTGTGGGACTAAGCACTCTCTCAGCCTTAAGCGGACTCATACTATCTACCTACCTAAACATCTCGCCTTCAGGCAGTGTCGGCTTATTCCTAACCTTAATTTATTTAGCGACGTTTATTATGAGGAGGTACGGTCTTGAGTAGGAAAGAGAGATTCGGGATCTCAATACCCGCGGAACTCTCAAGTAAGGTTAAGGACATAGCTAGCAGGAGGGGCGTGACTAAGTCTAAGGTTATTGAGGAGGTGTTAAGGAACTACATTACGGAATTAACTCATGATGAGAGCCCGCATCGCTGCTCAGGCATCATAGTAGTGGTTAAGGAGGAGGTAAGCCTGAGTCTGGAGGCCCTATACGAGAATTATAAGGAGGTCATAGTTGGGTACACACACCAACATTTGGAGGGGGTATGTGTTAACGTATTATTCGTTTCAGGAGCATCTCAAGAGATAGAGAGCCTAACGAAGAGTTTAAGCACGTGCGGATGCTTCACGAGGTTCATGCCACTACATCTAAGAGAGTTTAAGAAAAGCACGTGAGTATTCTCCAACGTGGTTAAGCTTTAATAACCCATTTCTTCCTACTTCTATCGAAGTACGCTATCGCTGACTCAGCCATCTTCTTTAGTAGAGCTACTTCCTGCTTATCTAATACCTTAGCTATCTCCGAGTCCCTGTCCGTAGTCAGGGACTCAACCTTGCTGACGAACTGGGTCCAGAACTCCTCATCTACCGCCACCCTCTGATCTCTGAGACTCAAGACTACCGCACCCTCCCTCTCCAGCCTGTCGAAGAAAGCGTCTCTATTCCTTATCTTCTTAGCTATGTCTGACTCATATATTATCTTCTGCTTCCTAAGTATCTCTATGGCGGTGACCCTCTCCCTAGCCCTCTCCGGAACAGCCTCGGCAGGGGCTTGCTGCACCGTGATCTTGGAAGGGAGTTCATCGAGTTTAGAGCTTAGCTCGTCGAGAACCTCACGCACCTCAACCAACCTATCCCTAAGCTCTGTGAGGAGTGAGGAGTAAGTGTTTATGGTGTCAGTTGCGGACCTAAGCAACCTCTGAATACTGCTGAGCGCCTCATCCTGAACTACCTGTTTTTGTGAAACCTTGCTCAAGTAATCCTCAAGCACTTTCCTAACTAAAGCTTCTGTCGCAAGCCCTGGGTAAATCCTCTTAAGAGAATTAACGAGTTCCTCAGGTAGCTCGAGAACCACCTGAACCAATACATCACCCTCACTAGAGATTAAAGCTATGGGAGTTAATAACTA
>CAYZXH010000014.1:0-34284 GCA_964482405.1 uncultured Desulfurococcaceae archaeon
TGTCTCCACGTCCATCTCACTAACAACTATGGATACCTCCCTAACGCCGCTGACTTTAGAGAGGTTCTTAGCTAGCGTGACCAGGGTTGGCTCCCTTATCGGCTTAAGTACGTCTAAGACTAGCTTCTTGAGCCCCATATTACCTGTATGCACCTCTTTAAATCAGAGTCTAACTTCAATATTTACTATTCAATTATTAAGTCTTTACTTAACCCTGACTCTATTGACTTTCTTGTTCGCCCAAGAATATCTTCTTATGCGTTTTGAGGCGCCGAAACCGCATGCGGCGCAATATCCTTTAGCCACGTTGTAGGAGTGCCTGCCGCACCTCCTACACCTTATGTGTGTTTTCCCCTTGCTTCGCTTACCCATGGAGGGCGTTCCTTTCATACTATATCACCTGAATCACACGGGCGACATGAATATTATGTTTTCTCCCCTAACAACGACTACGCCCAACTTTCTTGACTCGTTTTCTAGTATTTCTTCAGCGTCTTCGAGAACTATGTTGAGGTGTTGATCAAAGCTTCTTAAGACCCCCCTAAGCAGCTTATTACCACGTAGTTTAACTAGTATTAGCTTGCCAAGATTCTCACTCAGTAATCGTTGGGCCGCGTCACTCATCCTCAACACCTATCTTGAGTTAACCACTAAAACTATATAGTGCTGGCTTTAAATATTTCAGTGTTTTAATGAGCGTGGGTGAGGTATGAGTAGGTATCCTTTGAGGAAGAAGGAGCTTAAAGAGCTCGAGGAATATTTAACGGCTCAGTTCCCTAAACTAGCTTCAGTTTTAGGGAGGTTGGAGGCAGGCTATATAATAGAGTTAGAGGATGTGGGGAGGCAGGACATCAGCCTAGTAATCCTCAACGAACTCCCAGCGTTCATTCAAGTAGGTAGGGACCTCAGGATACCGACTCTAGTATTAGTGAAGATGTCGGGGATTGAGAGCACTCAGTACGCGGTGGTTGATGAAGGTGCGGTCAAACACCTCTTAAACGGTGCGGACGTTATGTCGCCCGGAATACGGGAATGCTCTAACTTCCAGGAGGGTGCTTTAGTAGCTGTCTGGAATCCAACGAAGGAAACACCGCTCTGTATAGGTAGGGCTTTAATGAGTTGTGAGGAGATAATGAGGGTACGTAAAGGAAAAGCGATAAAGAACGAGCACTACGCTGGGGACAAGATATGGAGGAAATGTTTAGAGTTACTGGCTAGTAAGAGCAGGTAGGTCTGAGCAATGCTTAAAACTTTCAGGTCTTAATGTAGTGGGTTTGGGATGTATCCGCTAGTAGGGTTTGTTTGCAAGCCTAGGAGAGAAGTAGGGAAGGTGCTTAAGAAGGGCCGCCCCTCAGACCTAAAGATAGGTATCTTAACACCCATGCCTTATGAGGCGGCCGTAAGCTCCCTCTTCATGCAGTTAGCTTACTACTATCTTAACAGTCTTGAAAACATCGTAGCGTTCAGGTACGTATACGATGGCGAGGAGGACGTCGTCGAAGCACTTGACGCTTGCTTAAACCCTAAGAATCTCGACGCCTTACTCATATCAGCCTCGTTCGAGCTTGACTACCCCTACATCGCCAGGATCTTAGCTGGGTTAGGGATACTCCCAAGAAAGGACACGGCAAGACCTATCGTGGTCGTGGGGGGTTTATCGCCTACATCGAACCCGCTCCCACTATCTAAGATAGCTGACGTAGTAGTTATAGGTGAGGCAGAACCAATACTAGATAAATTAATTGATTTGCTGGGGTACTCAAACCCTTTAAGTAAGATGAGGGAGGAAGAGAACTTAATGACTTTCCCCCCTGAAGGTCTTAAACGTAAGGCTCTAGTAAGAGATTTAGATAACGCGTTCTTCCCTATCACGCAGACCCACCCGTTAGATGAGGAGCCCGCGTACGGTCACGGACTAAGAATAGAGATCTCAAGAGGTTGTAGGAGGTTTTGCGCTTTCTGCTTGGAAGGCCACGTATCAGCGCCCTTCAGGTACAGGTCTTTAAGCAGGGTAGAAGACATCATCTCTAAAGGACTTAAGCTCATCCTCCTGAAGAGAGTGATTTTCTACTCGCTCTCGTTCTTTGACGTGCCTTACGCGGAGACACTGCTCGAGAAGCTAGTGTCTGAGGGTGTCGAGTTCAGCGTACCCTCACTAAGACCCGATTACCTAACCGAGAAGCGCGTGGAGCTAATCGCTCGCGGGGGTCAGAGAACACTGACCATAGCTCCCGAGATCTTAATACCTGAAATCTCGTGCCCCATAGGTAAGTGTTTCGATATCGAGAGTCTTAAGGAGTTATTAATTCATTCAGCCCTAGCAGGGTTCAGACATGTTAAGTTATACCTCATGACGGGCTTCCCTAAAGAAGACGTGGAGGTTAGTGTTAACGCTATCGGGAAGTTAATTCAAGAAGTTTTGAAAGCGGGGGTGAGGATACCACCTAATTTCCTTAGGTTGAGCGTTAACTTACTAGTCCCGAAGCCTTGGACCCCCTTCCAATACCTCCCGCCACAACATGTCAAACAAAAAGAGGGTAACCTACGCTTATTCCAGAAAAGCTTGGGGGGTAAGTGCGTGGAGGTCGAGACTCATAGTGCTGACTGGTTATTTGCTCAAGCTCTAATAGGTCTCGGCGATGCCAGGATCTCAAACCTGGTAGTAGAACTCGGTGTTAGGGGGGTAACACTAGGTAATCTCAAAAGATTGATTAGAGAGCTGAAAATCGATGAATTACGTTACGTTAAGGAGGGCTGGGAGGAACCGCCGTGGATGAAGTACCTAGACCTAGGCATCAATCCGAAGTATTTAGAAACGAGGTACAGAATATTAGTCTCAAACACGAACTAACAATTCCTCAGCAGACGATTAATAACCTTGTACGTTAGCTTTAGAGCCTCATCACCGAAGACTATCCTCAACTGCCGAATCCTGAAGGACTTCTCAGGTGGAAAGATTTAAAAGGATTAAGTAACTCTAAATTAATGGGCCGGTAGCTCAGCCTGGAAGAGCGCTCGGTTGGCATCCGAGAGGCCCCGGGTTCAAATCCCGGCCGGTCCACCACACCCCAATAAAGAGCAAGCTGATTCTGTGGTTTAGGGTTTCTTAGCGAAGATCTTGGTTGGAGTTACTTTATGGAAGACCCTGCCCGCTCCGTGAAGCAGTACGTTAGTCTTGCTGAAGTCAATGCTCCACTCATCAACCAATCCTTCCAGGACCTTGACTAGGAGTACCTCGAAGACGTAGAAGTTCACCTCACCTACTGGGATTCTCTCGTACACTTTACTCTCTAATATTGCTATTGAGCCCTTCAACCCAGGCGGCTTGACGAGAGTGCTTGGAACTAGCTCGAGAGAGAACTTACTAACCTTATCCACATCTCTACCTGACACTGAACCTATGTTGTAAACTAACTGTAGCAGTGCGTCGCTGGGTACGTTAATGGTTGCTTCACCCAAGCTCTCTAAACATTCGTTAGTAAAAGTTTCTCTATCTACCACGACACCGACAGTAGGGGGTTCCTCGCTGATAGGAGTGTTCCAGCTTGCGGGCATGAAGTTAACTCTATTATTGGCGCAGAGGGTCCCTAATACTATCGTGAATCTAGGGTGGAGTACACGGTAATACTTTCCTCTATACTCAACGTACACTTCAAATCACCTAGTTATAATTAGCTTCAAATCTTATAATAATGTCGTTTAAGTCATCATTAAACAACTAAAGCTAGTGAGTCAAGCACTCTCGGCTTGTAAACCTCTACGGTGGCTGGTAACGAAGACTTCTTTTTCTTACGTTCTTCTATGAGGTTGTAGAGCTTGTTAATGGCTTCCGGCTCGCCGTGATTCAATATTATCTTCTTTGGCTTAGGACTCAGGTTTTCTAAGTACGCGAGTAGCTGGTTCTGGTCTGAGTGTCCAGAGAAGCCTTCTATGGCTTCAACCTCTATATTAATAGTTATGGATTCTATCTTGTTTTCAGTAATTAGGTTAACGTTCTTAACCCCGTCCTTAACCTTACGTCCTAGAGTACCCTCCACCTGGTAATTAACGAATAGTATGGTGTTTTTAGGATCTGGAGCCATGATCTTGAAATACTCTACTGCTGGACCGCCTGTCAGCATTCCGGAGGTAGCTAGTATTATGGCTGGCTCGTCAGAATCCACTATCTCCACCCTGGCTTTCCCGCTTTCCACGACCTTGAATGATTTGTGTAGGAACGGGTTTCTACCCTCGTTTATTAAGTTACGTATCTCGCTGGACAGTAAGTCGGGATAAGCTGTGTGAATAGCTGTCACCTCGTTTATCATGCCCTCCACGTATACCGGGGTTTCAGGTATTTTACCCTCGTCTATAGCTGTCGCTAGGATAGCCAACACTTCCTGAGCTCTACCTACTGCGAGGGTAGGTATCAACACCTTACCCTTCCTCTGAAGAGTTCTATTAATCACTTCCACGAACTTCGCTTCCGCCTCATCCCTAGGTAATTGCACGGTGTTCCCGTAGGTAGACTCCATTATGAGGGTATCAACCCTCGGAAACTCCGTGTGCGCCTCGTCAAGCAGTCTAGTCTTCCCGTACTTGAAATCACTCGTGTATACAACGTTATGTAAGCCTACACCGATATGGAAGTGCGCTATGGAAGAACCTAGTATGTGACCAGCACGATAGAAAGTGAGTCTGACGTCAGGAGATATGTCCGTGACCTCACCGTACTTTAAAGTTATGGTATGCAGTAACGCTTTATGAACGTCCTGCAGGTCGAAGGGGAGGGGCCTGCCCTCACGTCTAGAAATGTCTAGCAAATCTAGCTGAAGTAAAATCATTAAATCCCTAGTAGCTTCAGTCGTGTACACAGGACCCTCATAACCAAACTTGAAGAGTAGGGGAACGAGACCGCAGTGATCGAGGTGCGCGTGGGTAACCACGACAGCGTCTATGTCTTCTAAAGACACGTCAACAGCATCTAGCCTAGGCATTGATTGCTTAAAAGTCGGGGCTGAAGGGTTATACCCGAAATCAACTAAGATCTTAGATTCCTGGGTTTCGAGAAGTATTGAGGAACGCCCTACCTCCTGGAACCCTCCCAGAGCTGTTATCCTCACGTAGGGATCCTTAAACAGCGTGTCCCTATGTATCCTATCACCTATGTTCCTAAGTATCTTCCTCCTAATATCTGACTGCGATATCAAGTATTTTATCGTGGACTCAAGTATTAAAGACCTGAGAGGCGGTTTCCTAAGTATGTGAGGTCTCCAGCCAGTCTCCATGAATATCTTGTTGTACAGCTGACGCTTATCTTTGAAAAAGACTGCCGGGTTAGTTGTCTTGATTATTACCTCCCCTAAAACCTCGTCGAAAGTTATGTCTTCCTTAGTTAAGCCTAGATCAGGAGGTACTTCGTTAAGTATTATTTCTAAAGCGTCATCAACATCCCTACGCGAGGACTCGTCAACCCTGACAACCACTCTCTTCTTTATGATCTTAGCTATGGACTTGATCGTTTCCTCTTTCTCTAGAACACTCTTCACGTCCCTCAAGTATATCGCTATCTCAGGACCCTCAAACTCTATCTTAGTTAACCCAGCCTCTGGAGGTATGTTCTTGTATATCTCCTCTAAAATCTTCAACCTAACCTTATCGATTAAAGCCACTCAGTAAACCCCCTACCACAAAGCGAGAGTGTTTATCTCGATAGAGCCTTTCTTTACTACAGCTACGTCTACTCCCTCACCGCTAAACACGTCTCTCCTAGTCGATGCTCTGATAGCTTCTAAAGCTAGCTTAACAGCTTCCTCAACACTGAGGTCTGGTGAGTACCTACTCTCTATCAAACCTATGGCGACGGGGCTACCGGATCCCGTCACTGCGTAGTTCTCCTCCGTATAGTCACCGAACCACTGAACAGCGTATAGTCTTGGCTCCGTATCGTAACCCCCAACTATCAGCTGTACTTCGAACGGGAAGTACTTGTACGTGTTGAGCAGAAGCCCTAAATACGAGACCAGGGTTCTAACTGGTACTTGAACCCCCTCCTCATACTTGAACTTCCTCGCTAGATATTGGAGTTGTGATGCGAGTATCTGTGCGTCCGCAACCAACCCTGCTATAGACATCACCACGTGATCATCTATCTTGATGATCTTCCTAACCCTCTTATGAGCTATGAAGTAACCCTGACTAGCTCTCTTATCCGCAGCTATGACTACGGAATCCCTCAACTTCAAGCCGACTGTAGTCGTCCCATGCAAAACTTTCACACGCCACCACCTAAACTTCTTAGATTATGATCTTTTTAAGTAGATTACGGATCTCCCCATACGAAATATATTTACAGCGATAATAAGTTTAACTTTAGGTGCGGGAATTGAGGAGAGAACCTCACGTGATTGACCTACCTAAGAAGGTAATTGTCGGGGAGAACGTAATATGGCAAATCCCTAAAGTTATTCAGGAGCTCAGGCTAGGCAGGAAAGCCCTCATAATCACTGGACCCAACGTCTGGGGCTTAGTAGGGAAAGCTATTGAGGAGATGATGTCCTTAAGTAACTTGAGTTACGAGGTGGTCAAGGTTTCTAAACCTACTTTAGGTGAGGCAGAGGGCTTGAATGAAGTCTTAAACAAGTTCCTGCCAGACATGATAATAGGTTTGGGCGGGGGGAAACCCATAGACATCGCTAAGTATCTCTCCGCAAATTCTGGGACTCCCTTCATAAGCGTCCCAACAACCTCCTCACACGACGGGATAGCCTCACCGTTCGCCTCACTCAGGGGAGGTAGCAGGATCACCTCGGTGCTGGCTAAGCCTCCCGTAGCAGTCATAGCGGATTTAAGCATAATAGCTTCAGCACCGGCTAGAGTGATTAAGGCCGGTGCGGGCGACCTAATAGCCAAGTTTACGGCGATTCTAGACTGGAGACTCGCTCACAGACTTAAGGGAGAGTATTACGGTGATTACTCGGCACAGCTAGCTCTACTCTCGGCAAAACACGTCGTGAATTACTCTGACGTAATCTCCAAGCTGTCTTTAGAGGGCGTACGCGTCATAGTGGAGGGCTTGATAAGTTCCTCAGTAGCTATGTGTATTGCTGGGAGCTCCAGACCTGCTAGCGGCTCTGAACACTTATTTAGTCACGCTCTAGACTCCATAGCTAATTACCCGGCCCTACACGGGGAGCAGGTAGGGCTCGGCACGATAATGATGTCATATCTTCACGGAAAGGAGTGGAGGAAAATAAGGAAAGTCCTTAAGAAAATCGGTTTACCGACCACGGCTAAGGAGTTGGGGGTTAGGGACGTTGACGTGATAGAAGCCTTAACGATGGCTCACAAGATAAGAACAGAGAGGTATACGATCTTAGGTGAGAGTGGTTTGACGTACGAGGCTGCGGAAAAACTAGCGAGAGAAACGGAAGTCATAGACTAACCCTACAAATTAAACATCTCTCCCGGAGCTAGGAAGCGTTTTAGGGAAATAACGCTAGAACTATTTTTGGGTTCTATGCGGTAGGGTCGGGAGATACTCTACGGCAGGTCTTCTCGCGGCTTCCTGAGGGTATAATGACATCAGCTTATATATTGCTGGAGGTATTTCTGTTCTCACGTTAAGTCCTAACTTTTTAAGTTCCTCAGCCGTTATGGGCCAGTCATGCGTGTATCTCCCCATCACCAGCTTATCGATAACTAACTCGATCTCATCTTGAGGTAGTTTATTCTCGAGCAACTTCCTCACAAGATCCTTAGTTTGGTTTAGAGCTTTCTCAGCTATATCAGCGAGAACCAAGATCTCGTCACTGACTTTCTCAACACCCTTCTCTGTAAAGAACCTGTCTGAGTGCTTATTTGCGGGTCAACAGGACCTAAAACCGCGTCAGGATCCATCCAGATTTCATCAGCTGCTAAAGCTATGAGGGTTCCTCCACTCATAGCGTAGTGTGGCACGACCACAATCTTCTTGCCGGGATGTCTCTTAAGCGCTAGCGCTATCTGGGAAGCGGCTAACATTAAACCACCGGGGGGTGTGCATTATGAGCATTATGCCCTTATCGGCTGGCGCGGTTCTTATAGCACGCAAGATTTCCTCGGAATCCTCTATATCTATGAACTTATCCGACAAGTAAGAGAGGTATGCCGAATAAGGTTATTCTCTCATGTCTGTGAATCAGGGTCATGACCTTAGAATTATAGAATTCTTCAAGACTCCTTATTATCGAGATTCGAGCGTTCCTAAGTGACGAGTACCTTAGCTGAGGATACTATAAAACTAACAAATATTCAAACAATGAAGAAAAACCAGAGAAAATCAGTAAAACCTGGTACATCATCCAACTCAATTACCTCATTAATAATTACAACACAAGAACCTTAATAAACTTCTCAATATCGCTTCAGGTTACGTGAGCGTTCGCTAAACTCGCGTCAACTTTAGTACGAGTTCTCTTAAGTCACGAACTTAATATAACTTATTTTCCTTATTGTTAACTTACTTTTAGAGATATTCACTATGATGATTAGATCCGCGAATAACGACGCAGTGTTTAAGGCGAGTAGGGAGAGGCTTGTTAAGTCGTTGATAGAGGAGGGTATCCTTAAGAGTGAGGATGTTATTAGGGCTATGCTGACAGTCCCTAGAGAAGAGTTTGTTCCCGCTAAGTATAGGGAGTTGGCGTACTTAGACACCCCGTTATCAATAGGTTGCGGTCAGACTATCAGCGCTCCCCACATGGTCGCTATAATGACTGAAGCCCTCAAAGTGTCTCGAGGTAATAAAGTCTTGGAGATCGGGACTGGGAGTGGTTATCAAGCCGCGATCATAGCCGAGATAGTTAAGCCTGAAGGCCATGTATGGACTGTTGAGATAATACCGGAGCTAGCTAGGTTCGCGGAAGAAAACCTTAGGAGAACAGGCTACTCAAGTTACGTGACGGTAATTGTCGGTGATGGGAGTAAGGGGTACCAAGACGCCGCACCATATGACAGAATAATAGTTACGGCGGCAGCGCCTAAAATACCTGAACCACTCATAACTCAACTCAAAGACGGCGGTCGGATGGTGATACCTGTTGGTGACGCGTACATGCAAATCCTCAAAATAATTGAGAAAAGAGGGAATTCATTACACGTTGAAGACTCAGTACCCTGTGTTTTCGTCCCCTTACTCGGTGAGTACGGGTTCAAGAAAAACTTCTGGCTCGCTAACGATCCCCACCCCTAAAGAGCAGGATCTCATCAAATGGTGGATGCTTAAGTAGTATTTAGTTCAAACCCGTCCGTTGAAGAACTATGCAAGATTATAAGGCGCGTTACCCTTATATTTAGGTGCTGGAGGTCGAGATGCCTGTAATAACGTTAATTAATCACTTGGTTGCTAGGGAAGGGTTTAGGTTTATTCAGGGACAGCCTTCCGAGGAGTGTTTGAAGTGTAGGTTGAGGCCCGTGTGTCTAGATAAACTGAAGCTTAACCACTTGTACGAGGTAGTTAAGGTCACTAACATTAAGAACCCTTGCAAACTATACGGGTATGTAACAACTGTGGAAGTCGAGGAAAGACCGATAATGCTGGTAGTGCCTAAGAGGTTAGCGTTAGAAGGTCTTAAGTTTGCTCGTAAGTCTATAGAATGCAATGAAATTAAATGCCCTTATCGTCCTTACTGTAACATAGAATACCTTAAGGGTAACGTGTCAATCAAGATTGTGAGGGTTATGGATAGGGTTAACTGCCGGGCATCCAAAGAATCTATGGTCTTGGTCGAAGCAGTGTTAGCGGATTAGCTTAGTGTTTATCTGCACTATCTCGTCGGTCACGGTATTTCCTCTAACGTATTTCCTTCTTCTCTCGCCCTCGTCTCGCGGGTGAAAACCTGGCGGTTCTGAGAGCAGCAAAGCTTTCTTAATCCCCCCTTGTAGTGAGGGAATCATCGGGAAACCAGAGCTATCTGAACCGCCAGTTATTAGAAGCTTCCACTCAGCCGGCAATCCTACGACTGAGGCGGGAACAGTATCACCTATCTTCTTACCTATGAGCGCGTTAGCCTTATCGCCTGTCACAGCAATCTGGAATGAGGCAGCCCTGAAGATCTCGCCTAAAACCTCCTCCGAGCCTACCTTTTCTGAAAGAAAAGCTGAAGGGACAACGACAGTGTCTGGCGGGACTGAGGGGTCATCAACTAGCTTAACGGTCAGGTTGACTTTCTCCTTATTAGTCTTGTTTTTCCATATCCTGAGCGTGGCAATACCTAGAGGGGAGTTAACGGCTTTCTTGGTCTCTGGGTTAATCTTGCATATAGTCAGAACCCTATTATTCTTATGTTCCTCACCATAGCTTAAATCACTAGAACCCACTACCTTAACTAACAAAGGCTTTGGGTTCACAGCTTCCGGATCCGAAACCACCACCTTAAACTCAGGCATTACATTTACTCACCTACTCGCTGTTAAATTTTTGGAAAACTAAATAAATAAGCTTTCACGACCTGACATCACCGCCCCAACACTGGAAGGTAACATCATCATTGCAGGGAAGAGATACGCTAGTTACGGGCTCGCTCCTACGCAATCGCTACACAGCCCCGTTCGAGAGGTTCCCGACCGTGGAGACGTTCTACAAACTCGCGGGCACGAGCCCTACTATGTACGCCCTCGCGTTAACTCCTCTTCTCAAGTTTTCGATCAAGCTTCTTTTTATGTCTGCAGCAGACTTAGTTGAGTTTATAGCTAGAGTATTTCGACTCACGTGTGCGGATTTCCTGATTATTATTCTTCGGTCATCACTTAACTCAAGTCTCGGATCACCCCTACCTACAATCAAGTCGTACTCTCCTGACTCATCAACAAGTAATATGAGGATTACGGAATTCCTACTCCTTATGATCTGTTTTAATTCTTGGTTTAAGTCTGCTAACCCTTTATCAGCGCTAACCCCTATTATACAATCTCCTCTAGGCGTCAAGTAGTTTTCTTTAGTTATTTCGAGTGTGGTCTTATGTGTTGCTCTAACGTTGGGGTGTCCTTTAAAACTTACTACGTCTAACCCGGTGAAGTACTTAAGATCTGAAAAATTCGTCACGTTATCTTGGCGGTTTATGAGTTCCTTCAGTATACTTCCGGAGCTCTCCACTCTCCCCACACTTCTCTCAATGTCTTGGAGATCTCGCCTAGCGTCGCTTTATGCTTAACTGCTTCGTAGATGTACGGGAATATGTTCACGTCTTCCTTCTCGGCGGCTTTCCTGAGCTCGTTTAACGTATCCCTAACCTTCATAGAGTCTCTTTCCTTCCTAAGTTGCTCCAGCCTGAGTACAACCCTCTCCCTGACTTTAGGATCTACCTTGAGAATTTTTATGCTTGGGGTTTCCTCCTCTATGAGTGTGTTAACACCTATTATCGGTACCTCACCCCTCTCAACCCTTAACTGCCACTCATACGCTGCTCTAGCTATCTCTCTCTGCGGGTAACCTAACTCAATAGCTTTAATCATGCCTCCCAACCTATCGATTTCATCTATTATTTTCCACGCCCTCTCCTCTATTTGGTCAGTAAGCCATTCTATGTAGTACGAACCACCGAGAGGGTCTACAGTGTCGATAACTCCTGACTCGTAGAGCAGTACCTGCTGTACCCTAACAGAAAGCTTAACGGACTCTTCGGTAGGTAACGATAACGCCTCATCGTATGAGTTAACGTGTAGTGATTGCGTACCCCCCAGAACCGCTGCCAGCGCCTGCAACGTAGTCCTAATCAAGTTAACCAGTGGTTGCTGGGCCGTGAGCAACACGCCGGCTGTCTGCGTGTGGAATCTGAGCATCATTGACCTAGGGTCTTTAGCGTTGAATCTATCCCTCATGATCTTAGCCCACATCCTCCTAGCAGCTCTAAACTTCGCTATCTGCTCGAATAAGTTGGTTCTAGCTGCGAAGAAGAAGGACAGCTGCCCGGCGAACTCGTCTACGTTCATCCCCCTCTCAAGAACCCAATTAACGTACTCTATAGCGTCAGCTAGTGTGAAAGCTATCTCCATAGCCGGGGTCGCGCCAGCCTCCTCAAAATGATAACCCGAGATACTAATAGAGTTCCACTTAGGTATGTTCTTAGCAGCGTAGATTATGAGGTCCGTCGCGTACCTCATGGAAGGTCTCGGCGGGTATATGTAGTTATTCCTAGCTATATACTCCTTCAGTATGTCATTCTGGACAGTCCCCCTCAGCAAAGATTTACTTATGCCTCTAGACTCGGCGACGGCAACGTACATCGATAATATCTCGATAGCTGTGGCGTTTATGGTCATGGAGGTAGAGATCTTATCCATGGGGATATCCTGAAACACTAGAGCCATCTCGTTAACTGACGGCATAGAAACACCGACCTTACCGACCTCATACCAAGCCAGCTTGTCGTCAGGATCTAGACCTAACTGTGTTGGGAGGTCGAAAGCCATGCTAAGCCCTGTCTGGCCGATACTCAAGAGGTACTTGTAGCGAGAGTTTGTGTCTTCAGCGGATCCAAACCCAGCGTACTGCCTTATAGTCCAGGCACGACCCCTGTACATAGTCGGATATACTCCCCTAGTGAAGGGGTAGGCGCCCGGGAACCCTAACTTACTTAAGTAATCCCATCCAGCACCCTCCGTGTCTAGAGGGGTATACAAACCCTTAATCTCCAGTCCTTCCTCAGAAAGGAAACGAGACTTCGCCTCAGGAGCTTTCTTAATCGTTGGCTGGAGAACCTCATTAACCCACTCACTAAACTTTTCTCTAAGCTTCTCTAAATCAGTCATTCATGCCCCACCCTCTCAACCAACTCAAGCAAAACCCCGCCAGTCGACTTCGGGTGAACGAAATTTATTTTCCTAGAACCCCCCGAGACCGTCCTCGCTTTATCATAGACCAGCACGGCACCCCTGTTCTTAAGAACCTCAGTAGACTTATCGACATCATCAACTCTTATCGCTATGTGGTGTATCCCCTCACCCCTCTTCTCAATGAACTTACTTATAGCCGAGTCTTGAGTGGTTCCTTGAAGTAACTCTATGTACGTCTCACCCACCTTAAACATAGCTACCCTAACGTTTTCCTCAGGCACCTCCTCAATACCCTCTAGTTCAAGCCCTAACACGTCCTTATAGAACTTCACGGCCTCTTCCAGGTTCTTGACTGCAATACCTATATGATCTATCCTCACGTACTACCCACCTCACACGCCTTTTCAAAAACCTCGGTTACCTTCTTAAGCGGCGTTCCTGGAGTAAGGACCTCGAAAACCCCTAACTTCTTCAGTTCCCCCACGTCTTCAGGAGGTATTATCCCTCCGACTATGACCGGTATGTTAACTCCTCGCTCTCTCAACAACTTAAGTAAGTCATTAACGAGTTCTAGGTGTGAGCCAGAAAGTATGGAGACACCTATCGCGGCAACGTCCTCCTCCACAGCCGCTTCAGCCACGTCCTCAGGGGTTTTATGCACGCCTAGGTACACTACCTCAAACCCAGCATCCCTCAAAGCTCTAGCAATGACTTTAGCGCCGCGGTCATGCCCGTCTAAACCGAGTTTAGAGACCAGAACCTTCCTCCTAACACTCTTAGTTTGGGTTACGGCTTCAGACACCGATAAGGTCACGTGACCCCCCATATAATTAGCGACATAATCCTAATAAGAGTTAGTACTCAAGTTGTGGAAACTTGTCAAAAACGGTACGTTAGAGGTCTTTGCTCATCATACAACATATGAAGAAACCCTCAGTGAGGTGTTTATGTGGGTGTAGACGCATAAAGTGACTGTGATGCTCGTAGGACTCATAACCTTCTGAAGCCCATTGAATAGGCCTGTAAAACCTGACCTTCTCGGAAACCGTGTTAGCTACCTCCTCACCCTCCTCCGGCATTAGAGAACAGGTCGAGTAGACCACTGTCTCACCTAACGTCACGGACCTACTAATCAGTTCTTTCTGCACGGCGGAATAATATCTTACTTTAGACTCTGTTAAGGTTATTTTAAGACCGGGATCTTTAGACACAGCACCACTATTACTACACGGCGCGTCTAGGAGAACCTTATCGAAAACCCTCCTTAACTGTATATTCCTCGAGTCGTTAACAACTACGTAGACCTTGCTTAAGTCAACTCCAAGCTTCTCTAATAGTTGACGCCCCATCAACGATCTCTTATAGCTTATGTCTACGGCAACGACCCTCGCTCTATTATCTGACAACATCGCTATTAAGGAGGTCTTCATCCCTGGCGCGAAAGCCATGTCTAGAACGACATCCCCTGGTTGAGGGTTCAGCGCTTCCACGACCGCAACCGACGCTTTATCTTGTAGTATTAGCTCATAGTTTTTCACGGCGCTGAGGAGTCTGACCGGCTTGGGACTCTTGATTATCTGAAGTAGGTAAGGGTAGTTAGAGTCAACAACGTAATCGACGCCCTCACGACTCAAAGACCTCAAAACCCTTTCTTCAGAAGCTTTCAGGGTGTTGATCCTAGCCCATAAAACCCTCTTACTAAGAGATTTGAGGAGTTCACGCACCTCACTACCAACCAGACTAGAGAGTTTCTCGTAAAACCAGCGATTAACACCGTACCTACACCATTCGGGAAGACCTTCCTCGTTCACACCCCCCTCAACCCACGCTCTAGCATAACTGCTATAGCTCTTACCAACCCCTAAGAAACACTTCACTTTAATGTAGTCAGAAATAAAATCCCTTGCTGCGTTGTATAGGGCCTCCCTCTCAAACAAGCTCAGCTTACAGACGCCCTTACAAGCCCTCTTAAACGCTACGTCAACAGAGACCCTGTAGTTAACGACATTGTAAAGAACTCTTGAAAGAATTTTAACCACTAAACGCTTACTAAGACCCTGTAGACCGTCACGTTCCGCGCTCGGAATCCCTGACCACACCCTACTAAAGTATTAACAGGACCATTATGAATTCACCACAACCTGCTTAAGAGGCAACTAAGTCGTGAGAGAATTTCTCAGTTCGTCGCGAGATCCTCATCCCTCAGTCTGGAGCGGCTACATCATCAAATTGAATAATGACTACAAACCTTATTAACTTAAGCTCCCTCAAACAGATTACGTGGTCTCAGCATATCTCTTAGCTTTTTTGTAAGTGCCGGTAATCCTTTCCGGGAACACTTGGGTTAAGAGTTCCTTCCTCTCTAAGTACGCTAAAGCAAGCAACACGCTCCACCTATAGTGATTCCTGACCCTGATCACCGCCTTCGAAGTTTTTTCGCTAAAGTATAGGACTCTCGGAGACGCTTCTGAGTATCCTCTCCTCCCGTATAACTCTATGAAGGCCTCGTCAATACGTTTCTGTAACTCACTAACGCCGATATTACTTGAGCTAATCAACCTCACAACTAAATACCTGTTCTTGAACCTTCTACGCTTCTCAATACTCTTAACGACGTGCCTCAAAACTCTCGAATTCAGGGTGCCTAGCACGTGCCTGATCTCACGCCGGAACATAATTAATTGAAGCAAAGCGATCACAGCAAGGATTAAAGCTACTGAAGCTACTACTAGGTAAACAGCCTCAAACAACCCCGTCAAAACCAGCACCTCTGAGGATGGATACAGGATTCGTAGTGAGTGCCGAGAGCGCCTTAACCTCGGAAAGACCTAACTCTAGTAAGAGAGCGTAATATATGATCGGGTGGTGTACCTCATTTAAGTTACGTGCCCCACTACCTAAAGCTATGGTAATCCGGCTCCTCTCGTAAAAACTTAGTAGTATGCGAAGACCTGAAAGATCCCTCCCAGAAGATATTAGATCTAGAATTTCCGACGCGTTAATTATCACCGGCATTCCCACGTTAACTAACTTCACGTAACTCTTCTTAAACTTGCTATCAGTCAGTAACCTGCCCCCCACCTCCACAGCGTTTAAGACTTTCAGTACCCGGTTACTTAACTTCAGTTCATCAGGCGTTCTAGCTGAAAGCACCTTAAGTGACTTACCCTTAATTGCTTGAGGAACCTCCGTATAGCTCACGGTAGTGCACGGAATTAGCTTAACATCACTTAAAGTTGTGAAATCAGGTATGTCTCGCAGGACTATGGCGGAGTACGCGTAATTACTAGCTTTCTTAACTAATTGATTAAGTAGTGAGGGAGGGGTCTTATTACTGACGTCTACGTACTTAAACCGCATTCCTCAAACACCTTAATCACGTAATCACTTAAATCTCTCAGACTCTTAACCCCAACTATCGTCGCTGATACCCTGATCACGTCATCCCCGTCCATCAACATAATACTCCCTAGGAAAGCGTCTTGCTTGCTAAGTCGTAAGTATATTAAGGAATTTTTAGGGCCTACACGTCTATGCAACGTGGCGACGAAGATAGATCTATCTGCTGAATTCAGGGAGCATAAGATGTGTTTGAACGCGTACTCACTATCCTCCTTGTCTCTTAACCTTGCGGTGATCAGGGTTATCGGGTTCCCGTAATGCCCCTGCACCACCTGCTCCTCAATTAAAGCCTTCTCCCTCAGCCGTGTCGGTAAAACGTTCAGGACTGCGTGCTTCACCTTACTCAAGTCTTCAGTACTGTGTGAGAAAACACTTAGAACTAAGTTACTTACAACGTATTTCTTGCTCATGATTACTTCTCAAGACCTAACTCCTTAGCTTTATCTTGCGGTAATATTAGTCTCGCGCCTCTTGATGCCTCGTGCCTCTTTCTCAACTCCCTCTCCCTCGCTTTCTTCTTCCACTTCCAGTGATGAGTTCCTCTAACCCCTCTATTCCCTAGAAGACCCCTCATCCTCCTCCCAGCCATGGTCTTGCCCCTGAAAACCCTGCCTCTCTGGGAGGGGGACGTCACCCAGTTTATGTCAGGGTCTGACTTTATCGACGGGTGGTTGGGGTCTACTAATATCACCTCAAAATACTCGTAGATCCCGTCGTCACCAACCCAGTAAGAACCGAGGACCTCTAAGTTACGGAATTTCCTAGCAGCCTTTTCCTCAGCAATTAATTGCTGAGGCTTCTCCGGAGCGTAACCGTAGACACCCATTCTCTTAGGTCTACGCCCCGAGTTAGGTCTAGGCTTACTTAAACCACCCTTCTTAACCTTAACTCTCGCCACGACAAAACCTTGCTTGGCTTCATAACCTATCGCTCTAGCTCTGTCAAGTCTAGTTGGTTTATCAACCCTGACTACCGTGGGAGCTCTTCTCCACTCTATGTATCGCTCCCTCATCAATTCCTTCATAGCGGCAGAGTCGAGATTCTTCCACGCTTCCGCTATGTAGCTATACACCGATTTCGCCATCCTACTCCTCACTTCCTTCAGATAATGTTTCAAGGGTTTAAAAGACCTTAAACGAGGAGAACACGCGCTATCTAGTCGAGACCACCTTGACTACGTCGTTATTCTGCAACTCGTAAGTACCCCCGACTCTCTTGTTTTCCCTAGCTAGTATGGCGTAGAGGAATCCCTTACCTAGGTCTGTGTGAATCAGGTAAGCAAGTTCCTGTGCGGTAGTACCCTTCCTAACTAAGTACGCGTCGGGGAGAACGTTACCGCTACTATCGGTGAACCTATGCTGGTCCTCGACAGGGTAGACCACGATATAGTTTAAGACTTCGAAGACCGCGACATTCAACGCTTGCTGAACACCGGTCCCACCAAACCTCCTCATGAAGTCCCTTATCTTATCTAGAATTACCTTCTGCTTCGGGTTCAGCTTACTCTCATCAATTATCGTGAAGTCTTGGTCTCCGGGGAGGTACTTAATCAACCCCGCCTTAGAGGCTTTCCTCAGAGCTAACTCGTAAACCGAGCTAGCGGGTATGAAGACCTTGTTCCTCAAAGCCTTAACTACGCGATCGATGTTGTTCAGGGCCTCAGGCAAGTCTGCTTTATTGCCTACTACGATCGTAGGCTTCGCGACCTCACGTAATTTAATTACGAAGTTCCTCAACTCCTCCTCCCTCCACGAGCTAGGCTTAGTCAACTCAAGATTACTTAATTTCAGGGCTGCCACAACGTGTTCACGCCTTATCGAAAGCCCCGAGACCCTCTTAGTTAACGCATCCACTACCTGATCCCAGGACAGGTTATCGAGGCCTCTAGCAAACCTGACCCAGTCCCTACTTATTATCCCGTAAAACCACTCGTTAACCTCGTTTTCAATGCTCAACACCTCTTCCACTGGGTCGTAGGTGCCGGGAGGGACAGGTCTTCCCTCCTCATCAGTAGACCCGGAAATATCCACTACATGGATTAAGACGTCAGCCTGTCTTAAGTCGTCCATGAACTTATTCCCTAAACCCCTACCCTTATGCGAATCCTTTATGAGTCCGGCAACGTCCATTAATTTCACCGGTATCATTCTCACACCGTTTAAGCAGATAGAGTTTCTGGCATCACATTTAGGTAGTCCTAGCTCCGTGTGAACACACCTGGTTCTTACGTAAGCAATCCCCACGTTAGGTTCTATAGTCACGAAAGGTCTGTTCTCCACCTTAACCTCGATTAAAGTAGCTGCTGCGAAGAATGTGGACTTACCGACGTTGGTCTTACCTATAACCCCTATGAGGGGAGGGGTTGGCGGCAACTGAAGCACCTCACTAAAAGTAATATCTACGACACCTAATATCTGCAATTACCTGACGCGAGGTTCTTGCTCCTTGGTAGGGGGCGGGGATCCTAGAGCTTCAGGACATGTCTCAATCAATAACTGACCCACAATTGTTTATCTACCCTACACTCATCCCTTAACTCCCGTATATCCTCCTCACTCACGTAAATACTGCAAGGCGGGACGTCCCGAGTCACTACAGCCCCGGGATAGACCCACGAGTAAGCACCTATCTTGACTCCAGGCATGGTGGAGACGTCAACCCCCGTCTTGACGTGATCCCCGAGAACCGCCCCGAACTTAACCCTATTAGTAGATTCCTTCACTTTCTTAACCACGTAACCCACCGGCTTCTCATCAAATCTCAGATTAGCTGTTATCGTGCCAGCACCTAAGTTGCATTCCTCACCTATTATTGAGTCTCCTACATACGCGTGATGGGACACGTGGGTCTTGTTCATCACAAGGCTCTCCTTCACCTCGACGTTAAAACCTACCTTAGCTTGATCAAGGATTACTGTGTAGGGTCTGACGTAGGAGTTCGGACCTACCACGGTGTCACGTCCTATGTAAGCGGGGCCGACTACGTAGGTTCCGGATAAGATCTCAGCACCCTCATCCACGTAGACAGGATTTTTGATCGTTACACCCGACTCAACCCTCCCTTTAATTACGGAGTCCCTCCACGAGGACATCAAGTCTCTGTTTAGTTCAAGTATGTTCCAAGGTCTTCCAAGATCTTTCCAGTAATTTAACTTAATTACGTGGACGTATTCCTCCCTACTAAGCCTTACGACAGCTTCAGTCAACTCGTACTCGCCTCTAGGACTTAACTCTAACTCATCAAGATACTTTCCTACCTTACTACTCAGTAGATAGATACCTGCGTTAATTAGGTTGGAGGGTGCTTTCTCAGGCTTCTCAAGGATGTCTCTCAAAGTAAAGTCTTCGTTGATTACTAACACGCCGTACCTTCTAGGATCGCTCACTTCGTAAGCCCCGAGGAGGTTCTTACCTGCCTTAGCGAATCTCTTAACGTCCTCGTACCTTACGTAAATATCTCCGTAAACTACTATGAAGTATTCAGAGCTGATCTCCTCTAATCCCTTCCTCACCGCATCCCCCGTCCCGAGAGGCTTGCCTTGATCAATCACCTTCACGTCAAATGATAGCTTGTTTGCGAGGAGTCGTGCACGCTCCTCCACCTGCTCCTTCAGGTAGCTAACCACTATAACTACCCTATCAACACCTGCTTTAACAAGGTTTTCTAAATGATGGTCTAGCAGAGTTTTATTAATTACCGGAATCAAGACCTTATTCCTGGTATGCGTTAAGGGCTCCAGACCCCTCCCGTAACCAGCAGCTAGAAGCAATGCTTCCATGACTAAACCCGACATACATAGAAAACAAATTTAAAAATTCTGTTTGGATGCTGAAGAACTACACTCATGTCTCACTGGAGTAGTGAAATCAATGAGTGAGTAAGCTGTATTAACCTGATTGAGTTAATCTGATTGATCACGTGGTTGCTTGCGGGAGGACAACGGCTTTCTTCAACCCTTCAGGTGTTGTTGAGTAAAGTAGTTTCGACTTATATATCTCGACCTTCCTGATGGGGTATATCTTCTTGCAGGACTCAAACATCTCCGCAGCTAAGGTTCCGAAAACCATGCTCTTAACGAGTTCCGTGAGACTTGTTTGCGAAGCTCTCTCACTTAATATCCTCATCATCTCCTTCCTAATCGCGCTTTTCTGACTAGTCTTACACCTGTAGGTAGTCAGGGAAACCGCCGCAACCCTTAAGACGTAACCGTCACTCGTAGTCACGTTGGTTATAGCTACTATCTTGCTTGATTTCCTCCTTATTAACGACCTCACGTAATCCCTAGCTAATTCATGCCCCTTAAACCACGTACGCGCTACGTCCTCCTCAACATTAACTACTTGAAACTTAAGCATTATGTGGTGCTTGCTGAAATCCCCGGTAAGATCGAAAAGAGAAACTTCGAAAGTCCTCCCTAAAACCTTGGATGGGTCGTCCGCCGGCGTTGTAGCTATCTCAACATTACCGAAAAATTCCGGTGCTAAGACCCTATACCACTTCTTCAGCTTCCACTTATCCTTTACTTGAGGAGCTCTCGACATCTTCACGACCTATACCTATTTCAATTAAGGCTTATAAAACTTACTGGAGATGCCGACAGACTTTAAGTTATGGTTTCCAGCAACATTTTGTAGAGCCTTAATATCTCCTCAACTGTTGAGACAGCGGTTCTCACGGCCTCGGGGGATGTTGGCCCATTATAAGATATCGTAAAGACCGCCTCACCACCCCTTACTTCGTGTGTTATGGTGAAATTCGCGGGAGGGTTAGCGTCGTCAGGTAATGTGGCTTTATGAAACGCCTCAATGAGTTTTAAATCATTCCTTAAATAAACCTTAATCACTATCCTCAGAGTAAACACACCCTACGAAGGTGCCTCACTCAAAACAACGTAGCCTCCCTGAATACTATGTTTTGATGCGGACTCCTTTCTATTCTTCTGTGTTAACGACGCCAAGCTCACGTAATATTTCCCACCGTACTCAATCACTACTTGAGTCTTCGAGGGATCCAAGATGTTAAGACCCCATAACACCTTACCTATGAGTGTAGTTGATAAGGTGCTTGGATCCCCCTTAACAACTACGTTCTTGACTTTAGTGGTGTTAGGTCTTTCGTTAATCAGGTTATCCACACGCTCTTTCATTTCTTTAATGCTTTTCACATAGTGTAGGTAGTAGTTCCTCATATAGTTTGAGTTTATGATGGAGGATACGTAACCCTCAAATCCTTTAACGTCAAGCAACCATGTGATGAAGTATGCAAGGGTGGTTAAGTCTCTTGCAAACCAGCCGTGCTTAATTACGTAGGTCTTTAGCTTCATCTTATCTAGCGGGACTTTATAGAAATCGGATAACAATCTTAACGTCTCACTCAGGTTCTCTCTGACCAGGTTTGACGGCACGTAAGGGTCTATCCCCATAGTGAGTGTTTGGGTTTGTGACGTGAAGTACGGGGTTATCGGCGCCTCAATAGCTTCGAGCAGGCCCTCACTAACCAGAGTGCTCAGGAACTCTTTATCTCCCTCGCTCAGTCTTAACTCCTTGATTCTCGGCATGTACTTAGCGTAAGTAGCTGAAGCCGCCACATACTTCAATTCCTTGCTAACGGGCATGAACTCCCTAAGTAAGTTAATCAGTCCGGGAAGCAGCGACGGGTACCTCACTACCGTGTTATTCCTCAGACGCGTTACCTGCGCCTCACTCGATGTCTGAAAAATTACGCATGTGTCGCACTCGGTGTGAGGTATGTTGATCCCTAAGACCCTGACGTTTAATTCTGTAATTGACGGCACGTAATCCGGTAATATCTCAGTGTCTAGTTCCATAGATTTAAGAACCTTAAACAATAACCCTCCAGCCGCAAGAGATTCCACGTCGAAACAAGCTATTATCTTAACTAACTTCCTATTCTTCTTAACGTCTTCCAGGAGCTCGTGAAATACGTCAACGTCGGTAACGCTCTTACTATTCTGAACCAAAAACACACCCGACTAACATTCCGTTGAATCTTTAAATAAATTTCTTACAACTGAAAGCCTCGCCCTTCAGGGCGGGGAGGAGGTCAGATGGGATTTCCAGCTACTTGCTCTCACTGTAGGGGATAAGAGGTCTCTGAACGAGTATTTTAGCCTCTTCTGGGTCGTACTTCCAGTCCTGCGGTAACTTGCCGATCCTCTTGTAATACTTAACTAACCTGTGTATCTTAGACTCAACACTTATTAAACCCCTTAGTGAGTGTTTATCTTTCGGGTGCTCGCTTAAGTGTCTTCGTAAGTTGACTGCTTTCTTCATCAGGTTGTACAGGTCTTCAGGTATTACGGGAGCCAAATTATATTTCCTCAGTATTTCAGTGACCTTAGTGTTTAGGACAGCCTTAGTTAGTGGGACCCCGTACTGATCCCTCAGTATGACCCCAATCATCGACGGGGGATAACCTTTCTTAGCTAATTCAATGATTATGGATTCTATCTCCTCAGGAGTGTACTGCAGCCACTTAGGAGGCACTAACGTGGGAGGCCTTGTCGAGTGCGACTTACCCTTCTCTTTCCCCTTCCTCATTCCAGCACCTACTAAATTTCCTGTACTTGGGATTTATAAGCAGTTCTCAACCAGCTAACCATAGCTCTGAAAGCTCTGGCTCTGTGAGACAGCGAGTTCTTGGTTTCGAGATCCATTTCAGCGAATGTCCTAGTATGCCCTTCCGGTATGAAGATCGGGTCAAACCCGAACCCGCTCGACCCCCTAGCCTCAAAGGATATAGTACCCCACACCGAACCCTTAAAGACTTTAAAGCCTTGACGTGGACAGTGTAAGACTATGACCGATTCGAAGTAAGCAGTCCTGTCAACAACGCCTGACAGGAGCTTCAAGACCCCATCAACCCCTATGGTCTTGTAGACGTAGCTACTGTAAGGTCCCGGAAACCCTTTTAAAGAGGTTATGTAGAGTCCTGCATCCTCAACGAAGAAGAAGTCTCTCAAGTATAGGGAGGCTTGGACGGCACTGTAGAGAGCTATAAGCGCTAGATCATCGGACTGTATCTCAACTTTATCTAGGCTTACAGGGACTACATCCACGCACTCACTAAGCCCTAAATCCTTGAATTCCTTAATCTTGCCTTCATTCCTGGAAACTAAGAAAATCTTAAATACCTCTCCGCACTCTCCTCTCCTCAACGTACCTACCCCGCATTCTTATCTCCTTCACCTTTATTAGCAGTGAATCGGTGAAGTCCTTCCCCTTAACCTTAGCGTAACCCCTCATGAAATGTCTCAGCAAAGCTTCCTTCAAGCTGTAGTGCGCGCTCTCCACAGACCTTATAAATAAGTGGATGTCCGTGGCTAGGTCTTCCAATCTCCTAGAATATTTCGCTAAGCCGAAGTCTATTAGGTAAACCCCATCAACCCCAACTATGACGTTAGAGGTGGTTATGTCCCCGTGGACTACGCCGGCGTCGTGCACGCCAGCCACTAACTCACCCAGTTCCTCAAGATACTTAATTATTTTCTCCGATCTCATGTATATTAAGTCCCTCAGCAAAGGCCCTTCAACAAATTCCATAATTATCAAACCCTCACTTAAGTCAACGTAGTAGAGTGCTGGGACGTTAAGGCCTTTCAGCCTCAATTCCGCCAGTATCTTCGCTTCTGTCTCACTCCGGCTCCTGATTAACATTGTGTCAAGGCCGTGGTCCCTGTAGGGCTTCCTAACCCTGACCTTATATATTGAGGGCATACCCTCATAACATGCCTTGACTAAGACAGCCTCAGCCCCCAGAGCTATTAGTTCTGGCGAGCCAGGGCACGTCGACTTGATCAAGCTTCCACCTCTGCCTCACGTAAGCCTCCTCAGGTCTTACATGCACACCGTGTTTTAAGAGTAGTAAGCCGGTCCACGCTATCATGACCCCGTTATCCACCGCGTACTGAGGCGGTACTATACCTAGTTCAACCCTCCTCAGCCTGCTCATCACCTCGAACTTACTCCTCAAGACAGGGCTTGAGGCAACCCCACCAACAACTAATACTTCCTTATTGCCTGTGTGCGCGAGAGCTCTCTCACTAACCTCTATTATGGCTGAGTAAGCGATTTCTCGCGCGCTATAACATATGTCGCCTAACTCCGCTCTAGAGTTCTTATATAGTTTTAACGCCGCCGTCAAGAGTCCTGAGAACGACACGTCCTGCCCTTTAACGACGTAAGGTAATTCTATGAAGTTCTTCCCGTTCTGAGCACAACGATCTATCTGGTGCAGTCCGGAAACAACGTATGGCGGCGCAATCCCTAATTCACGCGCCAGGGTGTCCAGGAAATTACCTAATGAGATATCGAGGGTCTCTCCGAAAATCCTGTACCTACCCTCAGAAAACGAGGCTATTAACGTGTTACCGCCTGAGAGGTAGACTATCAAGGGATTCTTAAACGAGAAAAGCATCTTACCTATCTCGATGTGCGCGAGGGCGTGGTTCACGGGGATCAAAGGCTTGCCATAATATGAAGCCATAGCTCTAGCTAACGTAGCCCCTACCCTCAGGCAAGGACCCATTCCAGGACCTAAAGCGACCGCGATTCCGTCTAAGTCGCTTACCTTAACCCCGGCCTTACTTAAGGCTTCCTTAATTGCTTCAGGCGCGTTACTCACGAAGTACTGGGAAGCTTCCTTAGGGTGTATCCCCCCGGTTTTAGGCTTGTACACGAATCTGACGTCAGCTAGTATATGTGGTGGCTCATCCCTAACTATGCCGACCCCGAAGGTGTGCGCGGAGGACTCTATGCCTAGGATAATCATTGTCCACGCTTTCCCGCTACATCTATTTCACGTACTCTACGTGATGGCAATACCCGCAGTACCATCGAGGAACAGGGTTAGAGTAGTACCCCATCACCCTACCGCACTTAGGGCATATCTTATTCTTGAGCCTTATCCTACCTGTCTTAACATCCACCTCGTATAGCTTGTGCCTCTCAGCCAAGACTTACCCCCTCTTAATCAAGTAGTCGGGTTCGAAGAACTTCAGTCTCTGAAGATCCTCGTATATGTTAGCTCTGAAAACAGACCGGTGGGAGCCGTACTCACTCCTAATATATTTTATCACCACATACTCAGGACTCTTACCGTAAAGTCTTGCAAGCACCTCCTTTAAAGAACTCCTACGTGGTGTAGCCTTACCTAAGTGAATCACCTCACCGAATAACTCGGTCCTGTTAATAACCTTATTATACCTCTCCTTAAGTACGTTCACCACCACGCCTTCCTCAATACTCGCCGTCTTTAAAGGTACTTGACTCACGATCTCACACCACTAAATAAAGCATATATTTAAGGTATTTTAAGCTATGTCCGCGTCCACAACGCGTGAATCCACCTAAACCCGAAACAAAAGGTGAGTGTCGTTCTGGAGTGAAGGCAAATACTCAGCGTGGATTAAGGGGGCCAAGACTTTTGAAACTCGTTATACCCCACAAAGCATGTTGTCTCAATCCATAACAAGCCAACCCAAATTAACATAGTAAATGTTATACCCCTAGCTGTAAGGCGTACTTACCTTCCTTCTTTATGTTTAGGTGTTTGCTGACGGAGGATTTCTCCGGGTCTATTATTAGGATGACGCCTTTCCAATCGTCTGTGAAGGACTCGTTACCGCAGTTAGGGCACTTGGTCACGTCCCTACCTACCAAGTATTTGCAGTTCGTGCAGGCCTTGAATATCTGTCTCTTGCTTTTCGAGGTGGACGTCTTAATCACCTCACCTTACCTAAGCCGGGTTGCCTGAGCGTGAGCCCTATCCTGATGTGTACTGGGTGAGCTATTGAGACATTGATGACCCTACCCCTAACCACGTCACCCTTAGCGAAAACTATCTTTGTGGCTTCCCCTATCAACGAGTCTCTTGCTTCGTCGTATACTAGTTTATCGTCCGCTAGCTGACTGACGTGTGCGAAAGCGTCTACAGGGCCCACGTTAACGAATATGCCCGTTCTCTTAACGTCGACAACCTCTCCCTCGATAACTTCCTGTACGACTGGGTAGAAAGTCAGTAGGTCAGCCACTACCTTATGGTATGTTGCTCCGTCTCCGGGTAGTATTTTGCCCTCAGGCTCCGTCACCACCCTCCACACGGAGATTATCACGCCTAAGACCGGGTCTATCCTACCAACGTATTTCTTCTTGAGTTGCTTGAGCGCTACTAAGTCTAGATCCTCCCCGAAGAACTCCGGAGGAATCCTGACAACATCTTCTATCGTGACTAATCTAAACATCCTCGATCACCAAATACGTATTCATAGTAGAGAAATTTAAGCTATAGAAAACCTGCACCTACTAGACCACCAAGTAACTACTTTAACACCCATTAACTTCAGTAACTTCCTGAGCTTCTTGTCTAGAGTCACTACTATGTAGTCTGGGTTTGCTGAAGCGTAACTTATCAAGACTCTATCACCTAACCCCTCGTCAACCCCCGTCTTCACGACCATCACGTGCTTCGCAACGTACTCTAATGCGTGTTTTGCTTGAGGCGCTTTCTTGACGCTCTTGCTTGAGGCAAGGTTCCTCAACTCGCTCACTACGACATCCAGCGTGTATAGCTCCACCCTATCACAGTCTAAATCCTCGCGTAACTTGATGTCTAGGTCCACACCCTCACTAACTAGTAGTAAGGCGCTGGTGTCAAGCAATAACTTACATAACTTCATTGTGAGACCCTTAACCTAGTCTATGTGGCCCCAGCCCACAAGCCTCCAACGACCTAATACTTGCTTACTTATCGCGACCCTCATCCCCTTCCAAGCTACTACAGGTCTCCTAAGAGTTAATGAAGCTACCTCCTTGCTAATCGAGTCCACGCTAGCTAAAGTTACCGCAACCCCGGCAGTTAACATGATTGTTTCCTTAAGCTTGAGAGGCTCTACCCTCACCTGCTCTTTAGTGCCAGGCACCCTCTCCAGCAACGAGTACTTTATCGAGACCTGAGTCACCGGGTCTGGCACCGTCCCAGCCTTGCCGCACACGTTGCCTACGAGGCTGTCTGCCTTAGTTAGTGAGGGGTCTAGCCTCGTGCCGAGAGCTACCAAACCCCCTGGCCTAGCCTCACTAAAAGACCTATCCCCAAACTTAATACTCACTACCTCCGTAGTTAACGGCTCGTAGTATTCCTTCCCGCCCCTACGTACCTTGATCCCGGGCTTTATCTCTATCTCGTCGCCAACCCTGATAACCCCCCTCAACAACGCACCGCCGATTACCCCGCCTCTCAAATCAGAGGGTGGGGTACCCGGCTTGTTAACGTCGAAGGATCTGGCAACGAACATTAGAGGCGGTGAGCTAAGGTCTCTCTCCGGCGTAGGTATTAACTTCTCGATAGCTGTGGCTAGCACGTCCACGTTTATCTTGTGTAAAGCGCTGACAGGTATTACCGGGGCGTTCTCGGCCGGCGTACCCCTCAGGAATTCCCTGATAGCCTTGTAATTCTCTAAGGCTTTCTCCGGAGACACTACGTCAACCTTATTCTGAACAACTATTATGTTCTTAACCCCTATTATGTTGAGAGCAGCGAAATGCTCCCTGGTTTGCGGTTGCGGGCAGGGCTCGTTAGCCGCTACAACTAGTAACGCCCCGTCAATCAATGCAGCGCCCGATAGCATGGTAGCCATCAAGACCTCATGGCCTGGCGCGTCAACGTATGAAACACTCCTCCTGTAGATGCTGCCATCACACGTTGGTTGCGGCACGTACCTGCGGCTTGGCTCTGCTCCCGGACACTCGTAGATGTCGCCGTCAGCGTATCCGAGCTTTATGGTCATGGCTTTCTTAAGCTCTTCGGAATGTCTGCCTGTCCATATCCCAGTTAAGGCTTGAACCAGTGTTGTCTTGCCGTGATCTACGTGACCGACGACACCTATGTTTACTTCAGGCTGTCTCTTCTCTTGACTCACCCGCCTCACCGCCTCCGAACTCTGCGCTCTCATATCTCTCTAAGAAGACTACCTCGTTAACTCCCAGCCACTTCAGTATGTCTCTCGAAATTAAGTACTTCGTTATTTGTATGTTCTCGCTGAGTCTGTAGTCTTTAGGTAGCTCTATCTCAACGATCTTCCCATTATCCTTCAAGGAGGTCTTGAGGGCACTTACGTCGAGGGTCTTGATCCTCCTCTTAACTAAGTACCTCACCTTCTCCTCAACGTCCTCGAGTTTCTTGACTACCGTGAACTCCGCCTTAAGGGTTTTACCAGCTAACGGGTGGTTGAAGTCTACAGTCACTCTACCGCCGGTCACCGCTATTATCCTCCCCACAGCGTTATTGATGGTTACTTCCTTGCCTACGTCCGGTGTTATGTTATTCTTTAGGAATAGTCTTGCCGGAAAGACCTTAACCTTCCCCGGGTCTCTCTCGCCGTACGCTTTATCAGGCTGTATCTCTACCTCGTACTTCTTATTAAGTTCCTCAACCCCTGCGACAGCCTCCTCAAACCCTTTTATGAACCTGCCCTCACCAACAATCACTAATTCAGGCCCGTAGACCCTGCTCTCCTCATACTTCTTGTGTTGCCTAGCTAGGGACTCAAGAGTCGTGTCTACCAGCTCTCCAGTTTCCTTAACGAATATTGCGTAATCAACCAGCAACATATCCCCTGCTTTGAAAGGCATTCCTACACACCAAGATAAATCTGAACACTATTATTTAAGCACAAAACTAACCGCGGACAACTAAACGTGTGTGAGCACGCCAGCGGGGTCTGGGTTTCATTGGGGTTTATATGGATCCTTCCGCCCTTGGCTTCATCGCTCTCAGGGCTTCCTTTCGTCGGGGGCCCGTGTCACAGGGCTCTGCCCGCTTAGGGTGACCCCAACCCACAGCTCCTCTTACCCCGCATCTTGGTGTACCTCCCGGAGTGACCGCTCGGGTCTCTACCCTTAACCCTCACCGCGGTCTCCACTAAAACACGCATTAAAACAAACCCTCATAAATTTTCATAAAACCAAAAACAGCATCAAAAGGCGTGGTCAGCGTTTTATGAACTCAGTTTTCACGTGCCGCTCCCCGGTCGTACTCTTAGCTTGAAGGGCTTGCCGAGTTCCCCGGAAATCTCGTACTCTATCTTCAGGAATTGCTTCAGAACCCAGAGTGCGGTGTGCGCGTGCATGCTGTACTCAGCCCCCGTGATTGTAGAGGTTCCCTCACTGAGTGCTAGATATATCAGTATGTTGTCTGACATGTGCCTGTCGAGGGCTGTGCCGGTGTTGAGGTCATGCAGTAGTTTCTCAGCGGCTTCCACGCCAACTATCTCCGCCCTCTTCCCCCTAGCTCCTAGAGAGTCTCCCCCAAGGACCGAGTTCTCGGTTTCAGCCCAGAGCACTATGCCCGACCCAGGCCCTAAATGCGGGTCCTTACTCGGTTCGTAAAACTCTAACGATATTTCGACAGGCGCGTTAAGATCCCTCGATTTAAGGTACGTCTTCGCACTCTCCGCTTGCCTAACCGCGACGTCCTTAGGTAACTTAACGCAATGTGAGACGCCTTTAACAACCCTTACCTCACCCCTCCCCAACACGTTGATTGAGTTGAAGCCCTTAGGAGTGTTCAGGGTTCTTAACTTGATTAAGCCCCCGCCCCTCGGGTAGTGGCCCCTCCTGAGCAAGCTTACTTCCACGTGATACCCCACTTTAGACAGGTGCGGCAACAGGACGTACCTCACGTAATCTATCGGCGGCGACCACGGGACGTCAGTACCCCCCTTCAACGCCAACTCAACCCTCCTCTCGCTGAAAGCGAGTACCGGCAGTATCGTCTGCATTATTAAGGTGACTGAACCAGCCGTCCCAACATCGAATTCAGCGTCCCTGGGGTTTATCGTTGAAGGCCTGAAAACTATCTCCGTAGATCCTATCCTCACACCCTCTGTCTGAGCCCTACATATTTCCTCAGCTATCTTGATTGAGGTGAGGTGTTGCGGGCGTAAACCGGGGTTGTCTCTCTTAGCCCTTATGTTGAATATTTTGACGTCGTTCCCGGTTATGCATGATAGAGCTAAGGAGAGTCTGAGTATCTGCCCACCGCCTTCACCGTAGGAGCCGTCAATCAATATCATTTATCCATCCCTGTGACCTCTCTGAGTCTCTCAACTCCTCTTATCTCTTCTATCACCTTAGCTACAGAACTCGGTACTAGCTCCTTCCAGCTCTCATCACCCAGCAACATCAACTTCCTTATCGTTGTGGAGGAGTACCTGCCTCTCTCGAAGGGCGGGGGTATTAAGACGTCGTATCCTGAGTCCTTGAAGAGTCTTAAGACTAGCGGGTTTCTGGCCACGCCGTAACGGAACTTAGGCACGTACATCTGGAGGTACTGAGGCCAGACAGAGTTCATCAGTATGTCGGGTACTGGGATTATGTAGACTCTAGTGAGGTCTACCGAGTATTCTTTTAAGGCTTCCTTAATCATCAAGACCCTCTCCCCGGCCGTGAAAGGATTGACAACCGTGTGCGATTCCTGAGCCGTCCCGATAGCTATTATGAGTTCATCTACTTTCGTCATAACCCACTCAATAACCTTAAGATGTCCTAAGTGGATTGGCTGGAACCTACCTGGGAACACGGCCCTTACTACGGAGTCCCACACCACCAGCTCCCACCCTATTAACGAATCAACCAAGCTCTTAATATTCAAACGCTGTGAGAGGAGTTCATCGTGTTGGAGGCGTGGAGAGCTGTGAGCAGTCCTCTCTCGAGGAACGACTGACCACACTCAACACTATCTCCGCTCCTTTTATCAGGTCCGCTGCCCTGCCCATGTATAAAGCCACTTCTATTAGCTCGTAACTCCCTTCGTAAACAGCTAGCTCTCCCACACCGACGTGCGAGAAGCTCTCGACATACCTAGCCTCATACCAGGTTTTAAGATCTGTGGTGAGGGCCACTTTATCCCCAACCCTTATCTTAAGTCCTTCCTCCAAAGCTTCCTTACTTAAGGACGTGATTATGTTCCCGAAGTCGTCGACATGTACTACGCTGGTTTTAAGTCCTTCCTTAATTATCTTCCCCCGACCAAACTCTACGGGTGGCTTAACCAATACATCGAAGGGTAGTGGATGCCCCAGAGACTCAGGGCTCACTCCGCAAGCTATTAAAGCTGCTGTAGGGGCGTATATATCTCTCCCGTGAAACGTGTGCGAGATTCTGCCGATCCTCACCTTATCAACGTCTATCTCGTACGCTCTCGGGTCCTCGTCCGAGGCTGCCGGGGTTAGTAAGCCGTTGTCAGGACCTACGTACACCCGATCACGCGTCTCGATTACTACGTTCCGTCTAGGGCCACCGACACCGGGGTCTACCACTGCGAGAATCACAGTCTTCTTCGGCAGGTACCTCTTGCTTATTTTGATGATGTGCGAGGCCAGCGCCACGTTGTATTTGGGTACGTCGTGGGTTATGTCTATCACCTCTGCTTCAGGGCAAACAAGCTTTATAACTGCCTTCAAGTGCCCTACGTAGTGGTCTCCTAGTCCGTAGTCTGTTAAGATCGCTATTAACGGCCTCACGTGCCACATCCCTCCATCTTGAGTTCCAGGTATGACTTAACTATGTTTTCTTCCTTACCCAGCCCTAACTCCTCCTTGACTTGATTCAGTGTCTTCATGTATTCCTCTCTTGACTCAGGATTCATTACCTCGATCTCGACATAGTTCCCCAACCCCTCTACCTCGTCTAGGTATACCCTCGCTTTGCTTTCCGTGGTTGAGTATATTCTTCTCTTCTTCCTCACAGTTATTATCGGGAAGCCTGAGAGCAGCAATATCTCAGTTACTTTCTCGGGATCTTCCAGCTTGGTCGTGATCTCCTCACGTGCCTTAACCCCCTCCTCTATTAGAGCGCCCTTGAAGGTCAGTTCCGACGTGGACGTATTTTTAGTTAGGCTCTTCCTCAACCTCACGCGCAGGGCTATCTGGTGTGCCGGGCTGCCTGCGCAGTGGGTTAGGTCTACGTAGCGGTCCTCCTCCACAACCACGTCTTCCAGTCTCCACCCACTACTCAGGAGCTTCCTCTCCACGCTCTCCAAGTCCTCAACCCTCACCTTGACCTCATACTCTCTGGGCGTTATGAGTGCCTCACCAATACTTACGGTTCCTCAAGAAAACTTAAGCTTTGTATTTTCTTTCCTTCCTTGCCTCACCCCTTATATACCACCCGACGTCGAAGAGGTTTGAAGCTACCTCGTCTAGATCCTTCCTCCTCTCTAGCTCCTCACACCCATCTATCTTGGAGATCCCCAGACCGTAAACCCTCATGTCAGTCCCTAAAATAGCTACCACATCCCCTTTCTTTAGTGGTTGGTGGCAACTCACCACGGACTTCCTCAGTACGTCTCCCCCGTACAAGAAGGGTTTGAGACCCTCTTCAGCCACCACCAACGCGTTGACTACCTCCCCAGTCTCCTGATATATTTCCTGGAGTATGTTGATCGATGGTATGAAGCTCGGCTTGCCCTTCCTGAGCCTGCCTAGGTAGAGGCCTGCTGAGTAAGGGGTAAGTCCTTGAGCGATTATCTTATCCACTACCTTGGTTAGTTCCTCGCTTAATATGAAGATCTCCGTTAATCTGCCCTCACAGGAGAGTATGGTTGCTTCAGCGTATTTCCTCTTTAAGTACTCGCTGATGTGTGGTGGCAGGCTACCAACGATTTTCTGCAGTGCTGTCTTCCTGCACCTTACTTTAGCTCCATTAAGCATATGAAGAACCCCTCCATCTCGTGTACGTGCGGGTATGTCCTACCGCAATACCTTACTCTCTCATCTACTCGTATGCCATAGTACTCCGTCACCGGGGGTGATAGCTTCACTGGTATTTCAAGGTTTAAGACCCTAATGTCGTCTCTCCCCTTAATCACCTCGTTCAGGACTAACTCGTTTTCCTCCGGTGCTATCGAGCACGTCGTGTAGAGTATCCTGCCCCCTCCCTTAAGAGAGTTTAGAGCGCTTCTCAACAACTCCTTCTGTATCTCGTGGTGCTTCATAAGGTCTTCCAAGGAGGTTTTCGTTTTTCTCGAGGGATCCAGCATTATTATCCCTTCCCCAGTGCACGGGGCGTCGAGTAATGCTTTAACGAAAGTCTTCCTGAATATCTTGCCGGCTTCCCGACCGTCTAGCCTGAGTAGCACCGTATTCTTAACCCCGAGCCTCTCCACGTTATTCCTCAAGATCCTCAGTCTCTCCTCATTAGGTTCTAGAGCTACTATGAGTCCTTTGTTCCTCATTATCTGAGCCATATGTGTTGTTTTGCCTCCGGGTGCTGCGGCCATATCCAGTACTTCATCCCGTTCACCGGGCTTCAGGGTTATCGGAGGTATTAGTGATGCCTTGCCCCTGTAGAGGTAGTAGAGGCCTGTCAGGTGCTCGTGTGTTGAGCCTAACGAGGGTTTCTCAGGCTCTCTTAAGACCTCATACGCTTCACTACACCACTCTATGTTCTCTAGGCGGAAACCCAGCCTCTCAAGCCTTTCAGTTAGTTCTCTGCAGTCAGCTAGCTTCAGCTTATTACACCTTATGGAAGGTCTCAGCGCTTTCTCGAAGGCTTTCAGCAACTCCTTCACTTCCCTCAGGTCCCCAAGGATTTCTAGGTACCTACCAACCATGTACGGCCTGTACCCGTACTTCCTAGCAAGCTCCTTAACGTCCTCACTCAACCTGATCCTTCTCTTGAGGTGTTGTAGCAGGTTCCTTGAAAACCACCCGTTAATAACTTAATACCCTAGCATTAAATAATTGTTAGGGTTAGCAGTGAGCGAGTGCGTGAGAGCTTACTTAAGGATCTACGGCTTAGTTCAGGGGGTTTTCTTCAGGTCGTCAATGCGTGACGTAGCCTTAAGACTCGGGGTGACTGGCTGGGTACGTAACATGCCTGACGGAAGTGTTGAGGCATTGGTTGAGGGAGATCCGAAGAAGGTGGAGGAGCTGATTAAGTGGGCTCGGAGAGGCCCGCCAACAGCCGTGGTCGAGGACATGAGGATCGAATACTCTGAATGCACCAACGAGTTCAAGACCTTCAGAATAAGATACTGGTAAACCAAGACAACCACTCACTAACCGTTTGTCCC
>CAYZXH010000015.1:0-28200 GCA_964482405.1 uncultured Desulfurococcaceae archaeon
AGATGGGAAGAAGCTTACAAAAGATTTGAAATCATAGAAAAAGAGCTTAAGGCACTCAGAGAAGACTTCAACAAAGCTTATCTAGAATTCAGCAGAAAGCTTGACGCTCTTGGAGCTAGGTGGGGTGTCGTAGCGGAGGGGGCTTTCAGAGAAGGTATGAAGGGTGTTGTTGAGAAGATCCTTGGTGTCGCAAGGGTTGAGAAGTGGGAGTTTAGAGATGAAGCTGGCGAGGTTTACGGGTATCCGAGCATAGTGGAGGTTGACGTGGTGGTGAGGAACGGCATTCACACGTTAGTGGAGGTGAAATCAAGCATATCTAGAGGGGATGTCTTAGAATTCTGGAAAATAGGAAGACTATATGAGAGAGTTACAGGAATTAAACCGAGACTCGTGATGATCTCACCGTATGTTGACGAGAAAGCGCTCGAATCAGCGACTAACCTCGGGATCGAGGTCTACACTCAGCTAAGCTAACTAGATTTATCACTGTCCCGTTCCTCACGACTGGGATAAGCTATGATTTGTTCTACAACAACTAATATAGGAGTGTGTGAAATGTTTTGGGGGTTGATGGTTGATGCTTTTAGGAACTTCGGGTTCTGCTTGTCCTTTTGACTGGAGGTACGGTTCTGAGGAGATGAGGAAGCTCTTCACGGTTGAGGGCATGGTGAGGACCTACCTACTAGTTGAGAAAGCCTTGATGACTGGGTTAGCTAGGGCTGGGTTAGCGCCGGAGAATTGCGTTAAGGTGATTGAGGAGTGCGCGTCAAGTGTTACGGCCGACGAGGTGTATGCTAGGGAGGCTGAATTAGGTCATGATATAGCTGCGCTGACATTCATTCTGGGGGAAAGGTGTGGTGATTGCGGGCGTTACGTGCACTTAGGCGCTACTAGTTACGACATAGTCGATACTGCTTGGGCTTTAACAATTCGTGAGGCCCTAACGCTCATCAAGCGCAAGCTCGCTGAAGTGATTCAGCGACTTACTAACCTATCTAGGGAGTATGAGGACGTGTTGATGGTCGGGAGAACCCACGGACAACACGCCGTACCCATAACCCTAGGTTTTAAGTTTGCTAACTACGTCTACGAGTTAAGCAGGAGTTACGAGAGGCTCTGCGAGCTCAGTAATAGGGTCGTTAAATCTAAGGTGTCTGGAGCTGTCGGAACGATGGCTGGCTGGCTCGGTAAGGGGCTTGAGGTCGAGGCTACGGTCTCGGAATACCTGAATCTAACCCCACACACCATAACAACTCAGGTAGCTCCTAGAGACGGCTTCGCTGAGTTGGTGTCTTCTCTCGCTATACTAGCCTCTCAACTCGATAGATTCGCTCTAGAGGTTAGGGAGCTCTCAAGGACTGAGATAGGGGAACTCTACGAGTCCGAGCCAAGGGTAGGTAGTAGCACAATGCCGCATAAGAGAAACCCCGTTATCTCCGAGAGAATCTCGGGCCTCGCCAAGATAGCCAGATCCTTGGTCATCACCGCCTTAGAGAACATACCCCTCATGCACGAACGAGACTTAACTAACAGCAGTAGTGAGAGGATCCTAATACCACACACCTTCCTAGTAATCGATCAAATCTTAGAAGACACCTTAAAACTACTGAGTATACTCCGTGTAGATAGGGAAGCTATGGAGAAAAACCTTAACCTAAGCAGGGGAGCTATAATGACTGAAGCAGTCATGATTAAGCTAGTCCAAAAAGGACTTCCCAGACACGAAGCACACAAAATCCTCACAAACATATCAAGGAACTTGAAGCCTGGCGAAACCCTAGCAGAAGCCTTAATGAGGGACGAGACAATATCTAAGATGTTAAGCCTGGAAGAAATAACGGAAGCACTTAACCCCAGGAGATACCTAGGAAACTACTCCGAACTCATAGACAGAGCATTAAAACACGCTGAGAAAACTCTGAGCAACCTGAAATAGCTTCATAGATGTAATGGAAGCGGAGAAACTCCGTAGTAATGGATCCGAGCTGGGTGTGGGGAAAAGGAATGAGGCAATGAAACATATAGACATATGCGAGGGCTGAATCTCTTTATCGTGTTGACTTAATTTAACTCCCCCATCCTAAAAGCTTATAAGTCTGCTTATGATGAAGTTATTAAGACTTCGAAGGCAAGTCATGCCCTAAGTGAGTAAGTCTTCGGGGTTGTGACGTCTTGAGTCCTTGGAGAGTTAGGTGTAAGGAGTGTGGTAACGTGTGGGTCCTGAACGTAAGCTATGATTTAAGCGAGTTTATCCAGTTATACCATTACTGCAAGGTATGCGGTAAGAACACGTATCACGAAATCCTAGAACATTCCGAGTAGCTTCAGGGTTTGGGCTGAGTTCAGTGGAGGTTCATGACATCATTTAATCAGTCGGGCGACATTCATCACCATTGATTCTACGTTTTGAAAACTATAAAATTTGCGTGTTAAGCTCTGCTTAAGACATTGAGGTGTTTTTGAGAAAGTCTAGGAATTCATTGATTTTCATTGATTTCTGTAATCCAGCACTCCGTATCCTCACGTTAACCGTCTCACTCTCTTTTTCTCTGTCGCCGACCACCACTATGTATTCTATCCACTCAATTCCTGCGTCACGTATCTTCCTACCTAAACTAACCTCTCTTCGGTCCACGTCCACCCCGATCCCGGCCTCACGTAGCTTGCTTGCAACGAGTTCAGCATACTCCATTAAGTCCTTGCTTACAGGTATTACCTTAACTTGAGTAGGCATTAGGAAGGCTGGTATGTAGGGGGTTTTACCGGCTAACTCCATCTTATGAGCTCTATCTATTAGAGCGTACACGAGGACCTCAAGAGGCCCTAACAACTCAGAGGATAGAGCGACCAGGTTTTCATTACTTGCTCTCGGCGGGTTCTGAGTTAAGACCCGCGTGGAAGTCTTAGTGAGTAAGGTCGGCGTCTCAGTCGAGTCTACGTAATAAAGCTCTGCCGACAGCTCCCAGGGAGCACCGTCTTTCCCAACAACCAATACGAACTCGTCGTAGAACTTATTGAGTGCTTCACTCAAGTAACTCGGGATACCTTCCTCAAACACTTTCTGGCTAACTCTCAAAACAAGCACTGAATGCCCTAATAACTCGATCTTCGCCAACCTCTCGAACACGTGGCTCAGGAGATCAGCGAGTAGCTTGAGAACCTCCTTTACATTATTCGATAATATCGTTAGTTGAGGTTTCCTTAAACACATCAAGTAGTTCCTGAAATCACTTTGTTTAGGCTTCTTCAATACGTTGAGGATCTCGTACAAGTAGTAATTACCTCCCTCCTCAAGAACTCCTGACTCCATCAAGATCTTAACGTGGTCTGAGAAAGCCTCACTACTAACACAGTGCTTAATACCTCCCGCAACCTCGAAGCACAGGAACTCATCACTCCCCTCTGAGTCTTTCGAGTAGCCCTGGGATATCACCCTCTCCCCGCGTAGTCCGTGTTCCCGCTGAATCTCTTTAATTATCGACTCGCTCAAGTCAAGCAACTTGTTCTCAATAATTATAGCGGGTCCTAGCCTGCGGAGCCTTAAACCAGTGTCTTCCAGTAACTTAAACCTAAACTTATTCAGCAATTCCTTAACTCTCTCGCTAGGTCCCCACCTCGTGACGGAAACATCTAAACACTTATGCCTACTTAGAACCCACTTCAGCTTCTTCACGTACTCGGAGTCGGGGGTTAGTTCGCGTGTGCCGGAAACCCTGCCGATTACGAAACATTCGTTGAATGCCGTGACCTTAACCCCCTCCTCAAACCTATACTCTCTGGAGAGTTCTGAGAGAGGGTGTCCGTAGCAGTTAATGGAGAACTGCTTATACCACCCGAAGGGAGTCCTGTAAACGGGGATCTCCATAATCTCCTCCCGCAAAGCATTCTCAAGAAACTTAAGCACCTCTAGAGCTTCATGAGGTCTAGCGAGATTCTTCGATAGGTGGGCGTAGGGGTATAGGACTACTGCAGAGGGCTTCAGCGTAGCTACTAAGTCTTTAAGATCTCTCACGAAATCTAGCGCTAACCCACTTAAGTTTCTTGAATCACCTTCCTCGACTGTAGTGAAAACTACTAGAGCATTCTTGAGCTCGATCGAGTATTCCCCAGATATTTCCTCAGCTTCCTTAAGAGCTTTCTCTGTCGTCTTAGCTTTGAAAGATTCGGCGTGGATTAACAACGCCCTCAAACACTCACCTAAGTATTCCTCTCATGCATTAATTTAAGTGCTAGCATGAAGCAGTTTTAGATCCACGCGTCTCCACAGTAAATCGAATTTAATAGGTAGTTAATAACGTAAAAAATGGTGGGTGGTGTTGGGCGAGCCCAAGTCTCAGGGTAGGAAGTTAGCTTCGATAGAGGACCTAGAGCTCACGCCGACAGTCCTCTCTAAGTTAGTGGAGGCCGGGTATAAGACTCTTGAGTCTATAGCTGCCGCTAATTCGGCGGAGCTCGCCAGCATAGTAGGCATACCTTTACCGACGGCTCAGAGAATAGTTATTAAAGCGAGGGATTTGCTAGGTCTTAAGTTTAAGACAGCGCTTGAGTTGAGGGTGGAGAGAGCTAAGATTGGTAGGATAACTACGGGCTCAAGGAGTTTAGACGCATTATTGGGTGGGGGTATTGAGACTAAGTCCATCACAGAGTTCTTCGGTGAGTACGGGACCGGCAAAACCAACATATGCCACCAGCTAGCAGTAAACGTTCAGCTACCTGAGGATAGGGGAGGGCTGGGCGGGAAGGCACTATACATAGATACTGAAGGCACTTTCAGGTGGGAGAGGATAGAGGCTATGGCTAGAGGTGCGGGGCTAGACCCTGAAGCCGCCATGAGGAACATAATATGGGCTAGGGCGATAAACAGCGACCACCAAATCTCGTTAGTTGAGGAAGCTACTAACGAGTTACTCCCTAACGAGAACATAAAGCTACTCATAATAGACTCGGTCATCAGCCACTTCAGAGCGGAGTATACTGGGAGGGAGACCCTAGCCATAAGACAGCAGAAACTCAACAAGCACTTACATGACCTAGCTAGGATAGCGGAAGCTTTCGACATAGCGGTAGTCGTGACTAATCAGGTCATGGCGAGGCCAGATCTCTACTACGGTGACCCGACGCAAGCTGTCGGAGGGCATGTGTTAGCGCACGCGCCGGGCGTCAGGGTTCAGTTAAGGAAGGGTAGGGGAAATAAGAGAATAGCTAGGGTCGTTGACGCGCCCCACTTACCGGAAGGCGAGGCCGTTTTCGCGATAACTGAGGAAGGAATCAGGGATGTAGAGGAGTAAGTGTTGAGTGTTGAGGAGCTGACTTTAATCGTAGCTGTCTTAGTCACTCTTTCATACGCGTCGATATCGGACCTTAAGAGCAGGGAAGTAAAAGAGTATGTGTGGGTTCCGGCATCCCTCCTATCGGTAACGATTAACTTATTATCAGGTAGTTACGACTTACTACAGCTAGCGCTAGCTTCGGTGCCGGCTCTCCTAGTCTTAGTCTTCGCAGTATTTGATATGATGGGTGGGGCAGACTTCCTAGCTCTCTTGCTAGTCACTCTGGCGCACCCTAGGATGTTTCCTAAACCAATAACCTACTTGACCCTCATGTACTCACTACTCATTCCGGTAGCATTAATATTAATTAACCTAGTCCACGGCTTGAAAAACCTCAGGCACTATAAAGAGCTTAAGTGCGTTAAGGGAAGTAAGACTGCTTTATTATTTCTAGGCCGCCCTGTTAAAGTAGGATCGTTTCTTAAATCGAGGTTCACCTACTTACTGACGATTCCTGTGGGGGAGGGGGATAGTGCGTCGTTCGAGTGTCGCGCCTCGTTCTCCATGGACGAGGCTTACGAGGAGAAAATAAAGACTAGCTTGATGGATATGCTAGACAAGAAAATACTTAACGCCGATGATTTTGTCTGGGTTACTCCAGGACTACCTCAGATAGTGTTCTACTTGATCGGATACGTGGCGGCGTTAGCTACCCCGGAAACACTCCTACACTTTATAATTCCCTCAACGTGAGTTATTCTTCGGTAGTGAGGGTTATGCGTGAGCAAGCCCTGAAGATTTTGTGGGCTCCTTGGAGGATGAGTTACGTAGTCAAGGGCTCTGCGGAGGAATGCATATTCTGTAAAGCGGTTAGAGGGGGTGACGAAGAGAATTACGTAGTGTTAAGGTCTGAACACACTATAGCAATGCTCAACATATTCCCTTATAACACAGCGCACGTCATGGTGGCGCCGGCAAGACACGTCGCGAGGATAGAGCAGTTAACGCGTGAGGAAGTCTTAGACTTATTCGAGGTTCTTTCCAAGATTATTAAAGCGATTGACGCCGAGTACGCCCCCCAAGGATACAACATAGGGGTGAATATGGGGAGGGTTGCCGGAGCAGGCGTCGAATCACATATTCACGTTCACGTAGTCCCTAGGTGGTTGGGGGACACCAACTTCATGCCAGTGATCGCTGGAACTAAGGTAATGCCTGAAGACCTGCGTAGCACGTATACTAGACTAAGGAGCAGGGTCCTATCTCAGGGGATAGCACGTTAATGTTTAATTTACTGAATTATAAAACTTGTTCGTCCTCTCCGAGGAAGCATCTCCGCAAGTGATATTAGTCTAATGAATCAATCATTTTTAACGCTGACGTATTCTGCGTATATGAGGTACCTAACTTGAAGAACCTGGTTTACGAGTTGACGGGTAAGGACTTAATAACTACTCAGGAGTGGAGCGTTGATGAGTTAAGGATCGCGCTAAACCTAGCTAAGGAGTTTAAGTGGGTTGCTCACTACTACGGCGTTAGCAAGATACCGCCCATCCTAGAGAGGAAGACTTTCTTCATGTTATTCTTCGCCGGCTCTACGAGGACTAGGGCAGCTTTCGAGGCAGGCATGACATACTTAGGTGGTCACGCACAATACATAGGAGCGCAGGAAACACGTATTGGGGAGGGTGAAGCTGTTAAGGACGTGGCAGCCATGTACGAGAGGTATGGACACGGCTTAGGGATAAGGATACTTGATAAAGCCATAGATTATAAACACGGTGCCGGGAACCAGCTAATACGGGAGGTCGCTAAGCACGTTAAGATACCCGTGATTAACATGGCTGACGATCAGTTCCACCCAACGCAAGCCCTAGCTGATTACATGACTTTCGAGGAGCTCTTCCCCAACCCTAAAGGCAAGAAATACGTTATTATGTGGGCTTACTCCCCGGTCGTCAGAGGTCCTTGCAGCATTAATGAGGATCTCCTAATGTTTACTAGGATGGGTGTTGACGTAACAGTAGTGTACCCGCCGGGCTACGACTTATTCCCTGACGTGGTTGAGTGGGCTAAGGAGAACGCGAAGAACTCGGGCTCAGTCCTAGAATTCAGTAATGACTATAGGGAAGCTCTGAGAGGAGCTCACGCAGTATTCCCGAGGAACTGGGCTTCGAGAACCCTCCAAGAACTGGGTTACAGTAAGTATGGTCAAGAAGAACTGAAGAATTATGAGAAATTCAAGGACTGGAGAGTAACTAAGGAGTTGATGGATCTCATGGATAGGTCCGGGGTCTTAATGCACGTGATGCCTATCTTCAGAAACGCGGAAGCCGATGACGAAGTAGTTGATAGTCCTAGATCCGTCCTCTACGAGCAAGCTGAGAACGGGTTATGGACTAAGATGGCTGTCCTAGCCTTAACGATGGCTGGACTCAAGTAATGATTAACTAAAACACGTATAAAACCACGATAATTTTTCTTTATCGAACAAAATAACGTTTTATTGAAATCAATATAGTGAAGTTTAAAAGATGGCGTTCTTAATGAGTTATGTGGTGACGTATTTGGGTAAGCCGTGGTACGTAGGTATTTGGGAAGGTCAAGACTACCTCTCCAATTTGGAGAGGACGCAGGAAGACATAAAGCTGATTATCGAAGCCGCCAGAGACTTAGAGAGGAAGTTTAAAGCTAAGGTCCCCACACCATACCTCCAAGGACAAACGCTGTTCATGTTCTTCTACAACAGGTCTTTGAGAACCAGGAATAGTTTTGAGGCAGGCATGTCTCAGCTCGGCGGGCACGCACACTTCCTGAGCCCTCAAGACGTCTATACCCCCACACTCCCCGAGGACATGGAGCCTTACAAGACTGAAGCCATAAGCGACGTCGCTAGAGTCTTGAGTAGGTACGGGAATGGGATAGCTATAAGGATTTACGCTGACGCTGCTAAATGGCATATCGGTAGAGGACATAGAGTCATCGAGGAATTCGCTAAGTGGGCTACCATACCGGTCCTCAACATGGAGGACGACGTATTCCACCCCTTCCAGTCTTTAGCTGACATTAAGGCCGCGCTAGACGTCGTGCCTAACCTGAGGGGTAAGAAGTTCGTGGTTTCCTACGCTTACTCCGGCGGTCTCAAGCCGTTAGCTGTCCCGCAAGACGTCGCCATCATGGCAGCTATGATGGGTGCTGAGGTATGGATCGCTCACCCACCAGGCTTCGAGTTAATGGATAACATAATGCAGAAAGTTAAGGAGTTAGCTGACCGTTACGGAGGCTCAGTTAAAGTAACTCACGACATGAAGGAAGCTTTCGAGGGAGCCACCTTCGTTTACCCGAAGGCCTGGAGTCCTAAAGGGTTCTTCCCACCATTCAGCGCTGACGGAAAGGTACATAAAGAGGAAGCTATGGAGTACCAGAGCAAATTCAAGAACTGGATAGTTACTATGGACCTCTTGGAGGAGTCGGGCAAACCATACTACATGCACTGCGGACCGGCTGACAGAGGTCAGGAAGTTACGGACGAGGTTCTAGACACGTACGAAAAATCACTCTACTTCGAGGAAGCTGAGAACAGACTGCACGTCCAGAAAGCCGTGATGACAATGGTTATGGGAAGTAGGTACGAGTGAGGGGTGTGCACTTAATTGACCAGGGATGAGAGGTATATCCTCATAGCTTTAGGAGGTAACGCTTTCCAGACAAAGGGGGATAAAGGAACCCCTGAAGACTACTGGAGGAACGCTTACAGAGCCGCGGAAACCATAGTGAGGATAGTTAGGGAGGGGTATAAGGTAGTCGTTACACACGGGAACGGACCTCAGGTAGGCATCATAATGGAGTGGATGGAGAGATCTAAAGACAAGATACCTCCCCTAACAATGGACATAGCCGGGGCCATGACTCAAGGATGGCTAGGTTACCTACTAGCTCAGTCAATAAGTAACATACTCTCAAGAGAAGGGATTAAAGACTCCGTTAAGGGCGTCGTGGCTGTAGTCAATCAGGTTGAGGTAAGGAGGGACGATCCCGCGTGGAGCAACCCCACAAAATACGTGGGAAGCTGGTATACCGAGGAAGAAGCTAAGAAGCTAGCTGCTGAGAAAGGCTGGATCTTCAAGCCCGATCCTAGAGGTGGGTACAGGAGGGTAGTCCCGTCACCAAACCCCTTCAACAATGTGGAGGTATCTGCTATAAAGAGGTTAGTTGATGATGGGTGGATAGTCGTAGCTTCCGGTGGTGGCGGGATACCGGTCGTCAGAAATGATGACGGCTCATTACAGGGTGTTGAGGCAGTCATTGATAAAGACTTAGCTGGCGAGGTCTTGGCAACGTCCCTCGGCGTAGGAACTTTCGCGATATTAACAGACGTTGACGGAGTGTACTTAAACTTCGGCAAGCCTGATCAGAAGAAGTTAGATGTCGTCATGGTGTCTGAGCTGGAGAAGTACTATAAGGAGGGGCACTTCGCTCCAGGATCTATGGGTCCTAAAGTGCTAGCCGCGATAAGGTTCATAAAGAACGGCGGTAGAAGAGCCATGATAGGCCATCTATACAACGGCTACGAAGTAATTAAAGGACGCTCAGGAACCACGGTACTACCTATCTAGTCGTTAACTGTTTTCGTAAGTAATTTAAACATGCACGTTAAGCGCTTTTAAATCCTTAAAAGCTTTTTCTCTAGAATATATAAACAATTGTTTAAAATAGTCTTAACCTTGATTCTAACGGTGTGTTTTGCTTGGAGAAGGTAGACATACTAATAAATAATGCTTTAATTGTCACAATGAATCCTAGGAGAGACGTTATCCCGCGGGGCTTCGTCGCTGTTAGGGACGGCAAGATAGTTGATGTGGGTTCTAGCGACGGCAGGAATAAGTACGTTGCTGAGGAATACGTGGAGTTGAAGAGGAGTGTCGTGACTCCCGGTTTCGTGTGCGCTCACACACACTTCTACGGACTTCTCTTAACTGGCTCCCCGTGGTTTGGCGTGATTGAGGCACCGTCCGATTTCCAGCAGAATCTGCAGAGGATTTGGTGGGCGTTAGACGAGACTCTAACACACGAAGACGTCTACGTCAGCGCGTTACTTGGATCCATACTTTTCGCTAGGACGGGAACAACGTTCTTTAAAGACTTACTAGACGCCCCTAACGTTACCCAGAACTCGCTGGACTACGTTGAGAAAGGCGTTACTGAAGTTGGTTTAAGAGGTTTTGCCGGGTTTTCGGTCACTCAGAGGAGGAGCTTGAGTGAGGGTTATGAGGGCATAGCAGAAAACGAGAGATTCGTTAAGAAGACTCACGCTAACCCTGAGAGCAAGGTTAAAGGGGTTTTCACGCTACACGCTTCTTTCACGGTCACAGACGACGTCTTAATCAAGACTAAGGAATTAGCTGATAAGTACGGGACTATATACGCTATGCACTTGGAGGAGGGGCTTATAGACGTCTACCACAACATCGAGCGATATGGGAAGAGACCTGTAGAGAGGTTGAGGGATATAGGCTTCTTATCCCCGAGGTTCCTCGCAATACACGGTGTTCAAGTAACTGAAGATGAGTTAATGATATTAAAGCAGTATGATGTAAAGATAGCTCATAACGCAATGAGCAACATGATTAACGGGGTTGGTGTCCCCCCAATCCCAAAGATGCTGGGGCTGGGAATGACTGTTGGTATAGGTAATGACGGGTACGTGATGGACGTCTTCGAGAACATGAGATCTACCTACCTAGTACATAAGGTAGTGAATAAAGACCCTAGGTTGATGACTCCCCTCAAGGTAGTTGAGATGGCCACTATTGACGCGGCTAAGGCGCTCGGCGTTCACGATAAGATAGGGTCTATAGAGGTAGGTAAGGAAGCTGACATAACGATATTAGTTCCTGAATTCACGCACACACCTCTCGATGAGAGAACAGTGTACGGGCATCTAGTTAACACTTTCAGCGGTAAGGACGTTTGGGGCGTCTTAGTAAAGGGTGATTGGGTAACTAAAGAGAGACGTGTAGTGACTGTAGACTTAGATAAGGTCGTCGATTACGCTGAGAAGGTAGTGAATAGACTTTGGGACCGGATGCTCTCTATGGAGGTCAAGTATAAGGTTGAGTGGCTTAAGCCGTAGTTTATTAGGTGGTTTGTATGAGTGTGGAAATATCTGTTGAGATAGCTGGTCTGAAGTTCAGGAACCCCATACTAAACTCAGCGTGCCCGATCTCAAGAGACGGCAAGGCCATGGAGCTACTTGCTGAGGGCGGTGCAGGAGGTCTAGTAGCTAAGACCATAGGTATTAAAGCAGCTAAGGTTCCAAGACCTCACATGGGGGTCATCAACAGAGGGTATATAGGGTTAGTGTCGCCGAAGTATGAAGACGGGAAGTTAGTTACTAAGATAGTGAGTGTTAGGGGGGCGTACTACGGGTTCTTAAACGCTGAACTTTGGTCCGACTTACCGCCCGAGCAGTGGTTCAACGTCGAACTACCTTATGCTAGGAGAGTTGCTGAGAAACACGGGATACCGTTGATAGCTAGCTTAGGATACTGGGCACACGAACTCAGGGAGCTAGGACCTAAAGCCGTGAAAGCAGGTGCTCAAGCTATTGAGTTCTCAACACATTACGTGGGCTTCGACTATAAGCCGGTTGTAGAATCAGCTAAAGCACTTAAGGAAGTCGTGGACGTCCCAGTATTCCCTAAGTTAAGCCCTCACCTCACAGGTCTTAAAGAGATGATAAGAGAGCTTGAGAAAATAGGCGTTGACGGAGTGGTAGCGATAAACACCATAGGACCTACGCTACACATAGACATCGAGAGCGGGAGGCCTATCATGGGAGGACCTAACGGGCACGGATGGCTCTCAGGACCGGCTATAAAGCCCCTCGGCGTCGCCGTAGTAGCTGAGATAGCTAAGATAAGTAAGCTACCTATAATCGGGGTTGGAGGGGTCTCACAGCCTGAGGACGTGATTGAGTACGTTATGGCTGGAGCTACGGCTGTCCAAGTATGCACTCAAGCCATACTAGAAGGCCCTAAAGTATTTAGGAGGCTAGCTGAAGGAGTCGCTAAGTGGTTGAGGGAACACGGGTACTCAAGCATAGAGGATGTGAGAGGCATCGCGTTAAAGCATCTTAAGCCTGACCTGGCCGGCTGGTACGAGGTGAAGAACCCCGTAGTCTCAGAAGAGAAATGCATTGCTTGCGGACTATGCGAGCAGTCATGCACCTACGACGCCGTCCACGTCCTCCCTAAGGGCAACGCCAGGGTAGCTGTAGTAGATCCCGGTAAGTGCTACGGTTGCGGTGTCTGCACGACGGTCTGCCCGACAAGAGCTATACACTTCCCCTCAAGCTACTGGGTGTAGTCACCCAAGATATTTCATTAAAATCAAGTAAGTTTTTCTTTTCAAGACTTGAATCCCTCCTAATGAGTATTTCTTGTTTAGTTTAAGTCATACTAAAAAACGCTCTCGAAAACTACTTGTGTGGGGACTGAAGCAATATGTCGAAGTACATAAAGAACCTCACATGTTCTCGTTGCGGCACGATCTATGAGTATAGGGATAAGCCCTCCATCTGCTTAAGAAACGATTTAGGCAGGCTAGACGTAAACTATGACTACGAAGCACTCAAGAATTTCTATACTAGAGAATACGTCAATAAAAAGCCCTTAACCAATCAATGGAAGTACTTCGACTTACTACCGCCTGAGAAAAGCGAGAACATAGTTACTCTAGATGAGGGCGCGACCCCCTTAATCAAGGCTCGAAGGCTTGCCGAGAAGCTCAGGATTAAGTCTTTATGGATTAAGGACGAGACAAGAAACCCGACAGCCTCTTATAAAGACCGCGGGATGTCCGTGGCCGTTAGCGTCGCTAAAGAGTTTGGTTACAGTAAGTTAGTCACGGCTTCGTCAGGCAACGCTGCGGTAGCTCTATCAGCTTATGCTGCCAGAACCGGGATGGAGGTTTACGCTTTCGTTATAGAGCAAGCTAGTTATAGTAAGATCGCCCAGCTACTCTTCTACGGGGCTAGGGTAGTCAAGGTACGGGGTCTTGGCAGAGAGGACCCCACGGTTAAGATGATGAGGATGGCTTACGAGAAATTTGGGTTCTTCCCCTCACCCAGCTTCGGCCCCTTTAACCCCTACCAGATAGAGGGGTCTAAGACAATTTCTTACGAGATAGTGGAGCAGATGGGTTGGAGGGTTCCGGACTGGGTGTTCGTTCCCGTAGGGGCTGCGTCACTACTCACAGGTGTCTGGAAGGGATTCAGGGACTACCTAGAACTAGGTCTGATTAGCGAATACCCCAGATTATTCGCGGTGCAGTCAACAGGCAACCCGCCATTCGTTAGAGCGTTTAAAGAAAATCAGGACCCGTTCAACATACGTCCTTGGGATCACCCGCACACGATAGCTTGGGGACTTGAGGACCCCTATCCTTGGGACGGCGACGCTGGCCTGAAAGCTCTTAAAGTAACTGGCGGTAACGCGGAGGAGGTTGAGGACCCCCTAATCGTTGAAGCTATGAAAGCACTCGCTAGCAGTGAGGGGATATTCGCAGAGCCTTCCGGAGCAGCGTCCTTAGCGGGACTCATGAAAGCTCTTCAAGATAAGCTCATAGACAAAGACGAGGAAGTGGTGGTGCTGATAACAGGGCATGGGCTGAAAGATCCTGATGTCGTTAGGGAGGTCGTGGGCGACGCTCCCATAATAAACCCGGATATTGAGGAGTTGAGGAGAGTCCTCGCAACGCACTACAAGACAGCGATCTAAACTGCTTAACGAGCTTTTCACTTTTATAAATTTCTCTGCCCTCTAATAATCTTGGCAGGGGTTGCTCGGTGAGCGCTGAATCGATTCTGCAGAAGGCTTCGATTAAAGTGAATGACCATGGCGGCATACTAGTCAACGACACGGTAGTCATTGACGGCCACGAAGATTTTCACGAGAGGGTGGTAACTCACGTTCACAGCGATCATACCACAAGGCTTTCCGAGTCTATAAAGCGTAGACAGAAGATAATCGGCACACCACTCACTCTCGAATGGCTCTCCGTTGTTACAGGATTCAACGACCCCTCACTTTTCGTCCCCCTCAACTACGACCAGTCTTACAGGATAGGGGATGTTAAAGTAGTTTTTAAGAGAGCCGTACACATCCCTGGGACAGCGCAGGTATTAGTAGAGTATGAGGATAGCACAACCATCGGGTATACCAGTGACTTCAAGAAAGTCGGTAGGGGAACCGATGTGCTCCAGCCGGAGATTCTGATCATTGACGCCGTGTACGGGCATCCCTCATACGTCAGAGAATTCGACGACTTCATCGAGACTGTTCTAGCAGATTTAGTCAACGAGTTACTTAGTAAAGGGCCTGTCCACCTATACGCTTACTACGGTAAGGTTCAGGAAGTCATGCAGGTTTTGCGTGAGCGCGGAGTCATAGCCCCATTCGTCCTCAATCACAAACAGTACTCACTATCGAAGATCGCGGAGAAGTATGGGATGAGGTTCGGTGAGTATTTTCACGTAAACTCTCGTGAGGGCATGGACGTCGTGAGGAGCGGCTGGTACGTCTACTTAACACACTCAACCAGTTACTCTAGGCTGGCAGGGAACGATAGAGTGAGTCACGTAACGCTTAGCGGCTGGGAGTTCGCGAAGCCCTACAGGAAGATCGGGAGTAACAGCTACCTAGTAGCGTTCAGCGATCACTCAGATTTTAGAGGATTAGTCGAGTACGTGGAACTCTCTAAGCCTAAGCTACTCATAGTTAATAACGCGAGGAGCTCGCAGGGCAAGGTATTCGCAGACTACGTGGCGAGCAAACTGAACATAAAGACCGTAGTGCTCTGACTCTGGGAATAGGAAGAGGTGGTTGTCCGTGCATGGTGTTTTGGTGACCATGCGCGGGCTCATCCCACCTGCTTGTCCCCCTCCTCCCCGCCTACGGTTCCGAGGGGTTACTTATTCCTCAGAGCCATCGGCGAAGAGGCAGGTCGCCTCGTCCCTCGGCTAAGCCTCATCAGCTCATCGGCTCCAATATAGATACATGGGTGCCGGAGATATAAGCGTGTCGGCGAATAGGTAGGTATACTCCATGTTCGCATAGATGACGAGTTAAAGAAGAAGTTTACAAAGTAATCCCAAGAACTCAAGCAGTCAAACAGTCTTATTCTTCGTAAGTTGCCGGAGGATTCATCCCTATCTCTCTTAAGTCGATCCCGTAGTCCTCGATTAGTAATAAGAGTGCGGCTTGAGGAGGTATCACACCTTTCTCGGTGATTATGGCGTCCACGTATTCTGGCGGCGTAACATCGAATACCGGATTAAATATCTTCACTCTCTCGTTTTCCTTAATCCACTCCTCCTCAACTATCTCCCTAGGATCCCTAACCTCTATGGGTACTAGCTCCCCTAGCAAAGTGTAAGGACTGAACTTGAATGTCTCAGTAGCAACGTAGAAACGAACCCTGGCTTCCTTAGCCGCTAGAGCTACTAACGAAGTACCTATCTTGTTGACTACCGCTCCGTTAGCTGCTACAGTGTCAGCTCCCACAACCACTTTATCTACTTTCTTCATGAAATATCTTACTGACGAGTCAGGTATCACGATTACTTCAAGACCTTCCTCAGCTAGTGCCTTAGCGGTTATTAAGCCTTGAAAAGCTGGGCGGGTTTCCTTAACGTATACTACGTTGACTTTACCTTTTCTATGTGCGGTGACTATTACCGATACCGCGGCGGTGCTGTGGCAGTGAGTCATGAGGACATCTCCGTTCTCGATGCGTCTAGACCCTAACTCACTAATTATTTTGAGAGCTTCATCAGCTTTCCTTACGAATTCCTGAGCTAAGTTAATAACCGCTTGCTTACCTTCCTCCACGGAGGTAATGTTTAGTTTCCTTAGCCTGCTGAGGACGTAAGTGACAGCGTTCGGTAAAGAAACTGCCGTAGGCCTGGCGCTTTTTAGGTAGGAACCCACGCGCTCCATGTACTGGAGGAAATCACGTGTTTCGCCTCCCTTGTAATCCTCCGCGGCCTTCATCAAAGCTATGACAGCATACTTAGCTATTCTTCCAGCACCTCTTATGCTCATGTTCTTAATACCCTCATAAATCTCCACTACCTCCCTAGGGAATCTGTGCTCACGATTCAATCCTTACCGACCTCCACCAACAAATCCCTTAAAGACCTAATCTTGGGCGGCCATCCATAGAGGCTCGCTACCAAAACAGGTATTGCTTGAGGTGCTAAGACGCCTTTCTCGGTGATTATGGCGTCCACGTATTCTGGCGGCGTAACATCGAAGAGCGGCGCACTAACCCTCACCCCCTTCGGAAGCTCCTGAATCCTCTCTTTAGATATGACGAGGCTTGCGTCTTCGAGGAACACTTGCTCAATTAATTCACCGAAGATGGTTTCAAACGATAATTTGTAAACTCCTGCTAAGACGAATAAACGAGCTCTAGCTTCCTTAGCAGCTAGAGCGATCGCTGAAGTACCTACCTTATTTACTACAGCACCGTTTATCGCTATAGCGTCCGCACCGACTAACACCTTACTCACCCGCTTCATCACGTACCTAACGGCAGAGTCCACTATCAACGTGGTTTCAATTCCTAACCTGCTCAGGTTGCTGGCGGTCACCCTACCTTCCCCTATAGGCCTAGACTCAGTCACGTAAACCCTGAACACTGAGCCCCTCTCAACCGCTTTCTTAAGAGTCCTCAGTACCGTAGTACTGTAAGAGTGTGTTAAGATAGTGTCCCCGTCCTCAACCCTCTTAGAACCTATCTCAGCTATCGCGTCCCTAACCAAGTCAAGTTCTTTAATCAAGGAGTCCACGATACATTGCGTAACCTCCACGGCCTCATCAAACCCTCTCTCGTTTTTCACAGCAACAAACTCTTCGAGATATTTACGGAGCACGTTCTCCACTACCTGCGAGGAAGGTCTGGAAGCAATCACTGAGGGGATGAAGCTGATTAGGAAGTTCCTGAACGTGTTCTTACAAGTACTTGCCGCGTCTCTTATGATCTCTAACGAGCCTATAGCAGCCTCCGTAGACCCTAACACCACGCCTCTACCAACATCTTGAATAAACTTACTAGCTCTGCGCTGAACACTCTCACATACCGCGTCAACCACGGCTTGAGACACCACCCAACACTTCAAACAGCTTATGATGTAATATTCTTTGGTAAGTTTTAAAGACTCACCCCCACTTTCAAGTATGTTCCCCAGACAGGAGGGCGAACAGTATGCTCTGGGAAAAATTAGTTATTTGTTTGGTGTTTCCTTATACCTATCTTGATCCTCATCCCCTCGATGTCCCAGTCTTCTACGAACATGTCGTTTGATACCTTATCGGAGATTTGTGTTGCTCTGACCTCCCTAGCTATGTATTCTCTCAGGGAATCCACCGCTTCTTTAAGTTCTTTCTCGTCAGTCTCTATACCTACCTCAATGAATTCGTCTACGTATAGGTTTACTTTATTACGCATTACCTGAATCCTCCTAATTATTTCTCGTGAGAGAGCTTCGTTAAGCAACTCTCTATCAAGTTTCTTAGGCATACAGACCGTGAACTTATCTGAGGTTAGGGTGGAGTACTCGCCTCCCTCACAAACTGAAGGTAGTTTCTCCGACAAGACCACTTCCTTAGCGTTAGCTAAGAACTTAAGTATCTCCTTAAGTTTCGCTATCTTCTCAAGCGTTTCTCTAGTAGAAGACACGTAGACTGTTCTCACAGGCCACCTCAACTTCAGGCCTAGAGAGTTTCTTAAAGCCGCGACCGCGCTGAAAGCGTTAAATACTTCGTTGAATGCCTCCTCTAATTCAGGGTTTACGTATTCCTCATCTACGCTCTCAAGACTACTCAAGTGCACGCTCTCCTCTAAAGACTTCTCATAATACCTGAAGAATCTCTGCCAGAGTACCTCGGCTAGGTGCGGGGTTACGGGAGCTAACATCTTGAGAGCTCTCTTCAGAACGTAGTATAAGACGGAGTAAGCCACGAACCTATCACTACTCTCCTCCTCCCAAACTCTCCTCCTTATTAGCCTGAGATACCTGTGACTTAAGTCCTCAACAAAGAAGGAGATAAGGTTCTTGACAGCTATGTGTATGTTGTATGCCTTCAGCTCTTCCAGGTATTGACTCATCACGGTATTAACTCTGGAGAGAACCCACCTATCTTCCACTCTCGCGTTCGGCAGTAAGTCACCCAACTTATGGGTTTCTGGATTGAACTTATCCAGCGTCATGTACGTGTGAGCGAACCTGAACACGTTCCAAACTATGTTGAGTGAGGTCATCACGTTCTTGATCTCGTCTTCGTTATATATGAAGGGGTCGCCGGGCGGGTACGTACTCAATATGTAGAGTCTTAAAGCGTCCGCGCCGTGCTTTCTGAGAGCTTCCTCAGCGTAGACTACGTTGCCTAGATGTTTAGACATCTTACGACCATACTTATCCAGTATTAGTCCCTGAATTAAGATGTTTTTGTATGGGGCTTTACCGGTCAGCATTACGGAAGTCACTAGGAGAGAGTAGAACCAGCCCCTGGTCTGGTCCACGCCCTCCGTTATGAAGGTGTAGGGGAATAACCTGCTGAATAATTCCCTGTTCCTAAGGCCGTCGACGCTGGCATACCAAGCTATCCCGCTATCAATCCATACGTCGATGACATAAGGCTCCCTCTCCCACTTCTCGCAATCCTCGGTTCGTATCTCAACCCTATCTATCCAGGGTCTATGAGTTAATTCAAAGTCGCTGAATTCCCCAGCATTAATCGCCAGCTTCTTTAATTCCTCTAAACTCCCCACGACTAAGAGCTTGTTCTGGTTGTCTTTACACCTCCATATCGGTAGTGGGGTCCCCCAAATACGTGACCTGGAGAGGGTCCAGTCCCTAGCGTTAGCAACCCAATTAGTGAATCTCTCCTTAAGCTTCGGCGGGTATATATTTACCCTCTCTAACTGATCCATGAGATTATTCTTTATCTTACCTATGTCTATAAACCACTGCTTATCAGCCCTATATATCAGCGGTGTGTGACATCTCCAGCAGTGGGGGTACGCGTGCGTTATAGTACCGGAATAAATCAGTAACCCTTTGAATCTCAAGACCTGAATTACCTTCTTCGACGCCTCATCAACGCTAAGACCTTGGAAAACCCCGGCATCGCCGTTGAACACCCCGTTGATTTCCACGTTGCTGGTTATCGGTAAGCCGTGCTTAGAACCTAGCTCGAAATCCTCTGGACCGTGTCCGGGAGCTATGTGCACCAACCCAGTGCCTTCCTCCAGCGATACAAACTCACCTACAAGCACTTTATGAGCGTTGTCATGCAACTTATGTAGGGGGACCTCCTCACCTAACGGGTGTTCGTACTCCAATCCAGCAAGTCTCTCCCCTTCCACTACCTCAACACATTCACCCGTAACCCTGGCTAAGCTTAAGACTTCCTGCATCCTCGATTCCGCAACCCACCAAAACTCATCACCTACTCTGACCTTGCAGTAGCTACCTTTAGGGCTCACAGCCACCGCCTCGTTATCTACCAGCGTCCACGGGGTCGTAGTCCATATCAGGAGGTACGTGCTCGAGGCGTTCCTGACTTTAAACTTCACTATTATTGATGGGGAGATCTTCTCTTCGTAACCTAGGTCTACCTCCGCGTCACTTAAGACGGTCTCACATCTAGGACAGAACGGGAGCACCCTATAACCCTCGTAGAGTAGGTTGTCATGGAATGCTTTCTTTATCAAGTACCACACGTGCTCGATGTACTCAGGCTTTCTAGTCTCGTACGCGTTCTCTAAGTCTAGCCACAACGCTATGTCGGTGGTGGCTTGTGTTTCCCAGAACTTCAGGTAATAGTCTACTAACTCGTTACACTTCCTCGTAAACTCCTCTGGAGATATCCTCTCTCCAATCTCCTTCTTATGCCTTATCCCTAACTTCTTCTCAGTCTCTACCTCGACCGGCAGGCCCTGCTCGTCCCACCCTCCCTGAGCCCACACGTTATAGCCGCGCAACCTCATGAACTTTAAAACGAAGTCCTTGTATATTCTCCCTCTTAAATGCCCTATGTGGGGAACTCCGTTCGCTGTGGGAGGTCCCTCCAAGAATGAGAATATAGGTTTTCCCTCTTCCCAAGACCTCCACTTGGCAGGTATGTTATTTGCTTCCCAGAATTTCCTAGCTTCCTTCTCTACCTCACTCAACTTCAGGCGTCCTAAATCAATACTGGACACCAATATCACCTTACTCCAGGTCTTAATAAGTCTTGAAATTTTAAGCAATACAGCAGGTCTAGCAACCACTCACTACGTTGAGGAACACACCATGCGCTTCATAAAAAGGGTTTTAATGTGCGTAGTCATTTAAACATGTATATGTTAAATTTCAGGAAGTTAATGAGAGCTCAGATTTTAATACCGCTTTACCAAAGATATAGTATTGGGACGTTCAATGCCTAAAATCAAGACTAAATTGGTTTCATGGGATGAGATAGTAAGCTGGGCTCGCGACTTATCTAGGAAAATCGAGGAATCTAATTACAGGCCTGACGTGGTAGTAGCTATAGCTAGAGGGGGCTTCGTCCCGGCAAGACTCGTTTGCGATTTCCTGATGATCGAGAACCTAATCTCCATTCAATCACAGCACTGGACTGAGGCAGCTAAGGTTGAGGAGAAAGCGATAATTAAGTTCCCTTACAAACTAGACTTGAACAACGGTAAGGTCTTAATAGTTGACGATATCGTGGACACAGGAGATTCCGTGCTACTCGCTAAAGATTTCATACGTAAGAATTGGAACGTGAGTGACGTAAGGGTTGCGGTACTTCAGTGGATATCCCCAGTCGCTAAGTTCAAGCCAGACTACTACAGCGTTGAGGTTCGTGAGTGGATATGGTTCCAGTACCCTTGGACGAGGCTGGAGGACACGTATCAGTTTCTTAAGAGGATCTTGAGTGAGGAGGGGAAGTACAAGAAGTCCTGGACTTTCCAAGAGTTAGTGAGTAAGTTCAAGGAGTGGTACGAAATTGACGTCGGTGAAGACTACTATAAAGACGCAGTTGAGTGGCTACTCAAGAATAAGGTCCTCAGGGTTGAGGGGGGCTACTACGTATTAACTACCTAGATACGTTTCTTTTAATTTCTCCTTAGCTACGACCTCAGCTTCTGAGATAATCTTCTTAGCTTCCTCCACGTCGGGGAGTAGCATATTCCTCGACTCAGGGAAGGTATCGAGGATGTCGTTAGCTCTATCCACCAAATCTTCAAGAACTATCGAGAGGTCAGGGATCTCCCTCACGTCACCCATCATCTTACTCAACACTTCCTTAGCTGTCGCTATGTCGTTGCTCGTGACGTTGATGAACCCGATGGTTTCTAACTTAATTATGAGGACCTCGAGAAGCGCCTCAACCTTCACGAGAGAGTTATGTAAACTCTCGTAAATCTTTATGTTCCGCAATATCTCATTCCTCAGTAAAGGCTCGTTAACTTGAGCAAGCCTGTTTTGAAGCCTGTTAATATTTTCCTGTACTCTAGACCTGTAGAAAAACACCTTCTTATGCAGTTGTTTCAAGTCAATTATAAATTTCCCGATGTACCTCAAATTCAGCTTAGGCTCTCTAGATCTCCTACCAAATATAATAGTCCCCTAACAATAACTCAAGGTATGATAAGTATTTAAGAATACACCCTCATACTAAAACACGCGGAAAATCTTTTTAATCTCTTTAAGACTTGTAAATATTGGGTCCCCCGGTAGCTCAGCGGTAGAGCACCCGGCTGTAGTCAGCCCCGGAGGGTACACAACCAAACGAGCCCTCCGGCAGGAACCGGGGGGTCGGGGGTTCGAATCCCTCCCGGGGGACCACAACAATTCTTAGGCGGGCACGGAATAATGTTTGAAGTAACTGAACAAAATTTTAGTTAGAGAGGTTAGATGTTATGCTATGATAATTATTTATTAATTAGTTTTAAACAATACTTAAATATTATCTTGTCTTATGTCCTTGAGGTGTCTTCAAATATGTATGTTTGGGCTTTAATTGTTGTTGTAGCATATTTAATCTTTATGTTAGGTCTTGGTTTCTATACTGCTAAATATAAGATTAAGACAGCTGAGGATTTGGTACTTGCCGGTAGAAGGGTTGGTGTGTTACTCGTTGCCGCGTCTCTAGCAGCAAATAACATAGGTGGCGGTAGTACCGTGGGTGTTGCCGCCCGTGCTTACGGTGGTTGGGGCTTGTCTGCCGGTTGGTACATCATGACTGCAGCTCTAGCTATGATACCAATAACATACATATTTTACCTAATGAGGAGAACCAGGGCCTGGACATTACCTGATGTTATCTCGGAACGTTTTGGACCCCCATCACACATAGCTACCTCAGTGCTTCAGATGATATCCTTGTCTACATTAACAGCATCCCAGATACTTGCTTCAGGAACCATATTCGCTGCATTAACAGGTTTGTCTTTTGAGACTGGAGTTCTTCTATCCGGGATAATAACAATCACTTACACTATATTAGGAGGATTGTGGGCTGATGTATTAACAGATTTCGTTCAGTTTCTCATGATAAGTTTAGGTATGCTAATAGCGTTACCTTTCATAATAACCAACGTGGGCGGTTGGGACGCTATTGTCAATAACGTACCTCCTTCGGAAATGAATTTATTCAAAGTTGGCTTCAACACTATCGGGAGTTTGTTCTTCATGTATATAATAACGTTTATTACTGGAGCAGAGATGGTGTCGAGAGCTCTGGCTTCTAAGGATGAGAAGGTAGCTATGAAGGGTTCCCTACTCTCGGGTCTGATCATGGGTCTTTACGCGTTCGTGCCGGCCATAATAGGTTTAGTCGCTTTAGGAACTATGCCAGGAATTAGGTCTAGCGACGCTTATGCTAAGGTAATGCTCGGTTACGCGCCGGAGGTGATAGCTGGCATAGGGCTTGCGGCAATCTTAGCTGCAACAATGTCTAGTGCTGACTCAGACATGCTAGGTGCTTCATCCATTTTCGCCATCGATATTTGGAAGAGGTACATTAAGAAGAACGCTTCTGATAGAGAGATACTAATCCTAACTAGAGTGGGAGTAGTAGTAGTCGGTGTCCTAGCCATGCTGGCAGCTCTCACGGGGTTTGATATAATCACTATAAACACGTTTGCTTTCATGTTAAGGTCGGCCGGCCCGTTCGCACCATTCGTTTTAGGGATTTTATGGAAAAACGTGACTAAAGAAGCTGGCTTCGCGGCCATAGTATGTGGCAGCATAGCTGGCGTCTACTGGAGACTCATAGGTCAGCCTTACGTTGGTGATTCAGTTTTCGGTGCGCTAGTAGGTCTCGCGGCTTTTATCCTAGTATTAATGTTGGGCAGAGCCGTGAAGAAATAAGTGTGAGTATCGTGCAAACAAAAATTTAAATTTATTGTTTGTTTTTGTAGCAAGTCTTGAAAGATACCTCTACTAATAAATACCTTAGTGATTCTATAACTCCCCTAGCAACATCTATTTTCCTTCTGGCGTTGGGCAGTATGGCGTCTGGATAGTCTAGGTGTTGGAGGTGTTCGTATATTATCTCCATTAGGTTGAAGAACTCCATGGCTTCACTTAATGATTTCTCTAGTGAGAGTAGCGTTAGGACATATCTCTTGAGCTCCCCTATCACGTCAAGTAATCCTAGCACGTAAGGCACGTAATCAATATCTAGCTCCTCAGAAACTACTAACTTCCTATTCTTGACCAAATTATAGAAGATTTCTGCCTCAGCATACTCGCTTAAGTAATCGATGACCATGTTAGTGAATTCGTAACAAGGGTGTTTACTGAGTACGTCACGTAATCTAGCGTTGGCTTCTCTCAGCTTGTGAAGACTTTCCTCAGCTTCTACCCACCTACCGGAATGTATGTAGGTTATCACGTAACCAGAATTCCTCACCATCTCGCGACCTAACTTAATCAGGTTCTCCCGAACCGCGTCACGCGCGCTTAAGACCTCATCAATCTTAGAACTCTCTTCCCTCAACTTATTCTCGATTGCTGAAATCCATGAACTCATCTAACCACACCACATATCACTACTTACACAGACTATAAGTGTTAGGTAGGGACCCAATACCTCAACGCGTTACCGCTATTATCTATGACTACTTACGCATAGACGCGGTAATAACGCGTTCACCGGATTCTAAATCAATTATTTTAACTAATACTTCATGGTCGGACAACGTTAATTCTGCATAACTCTTGATTTTAGCTAGATAGCCTGAGAGCGTGCCTGGATTGACTGCGAGACACCTACCTATGGTCTCTGCTTTAGGTGTGTGGGTATGGCCGTAAAGCACTATATCGTAGTAACCGGAGGTGCAGAGGGAGTAGACTATCTTCTCCGTTAGCTTCTGATCCTTAAACCCGTGCATGATGAGCGCTCTCCAGCCTTCTAAAACCTCCTCTACGGGTTGGTCCGTTAGTTGAGGCGCGAGACTCTTCAGTAAAGCCTTATCACCGTCGTTATTACCGAAAACACCGATTAACTTCGGCGTTATGTTGAGTAGCTCTTTTAGGGTGAAAGGCGATGTAAAGTCACCTAAAACTACTAGTAAGTCGTAGTTCTCTTTAAGTACCGCGGGCTTAAACCTTGAGATAGTTTCTAGGTTGTCGTGAATATCTGAAACTACTAATACCCTCATAGTGTCACTCAAAATACGATACATAAATTTAGTTTAAAAAGAGTTCCTGATTTTAGCTCATACCTTAACTAGGATTCCTTACGCTGGGTAGTCTTCTGGGACCTTAGCTCTGAAGTACTTCCCTGTTTCTGGACTCTTAAAGAGCCCTATCTTAACTCCCTTCCTGCCCTTAGGCGCTAAAGTCCACACCTTCTCAGGAACTAACTCTACCTCCTTCCCTGTAGTTGAGTCCTTAACCTTAACGGGCTTCTTGCTCATGGTTGTTCACTTCATGAGTTTAATGAATTAAACTCTACTTAAACTTAACTTCAAATCTTCATCACATTCTAGCTACATTTTTAAAGCAATTCTTTAAAGTAACTGAAGCAATACTTTAAGTAATCCGTTAAAGATACTCTAATATGAGTTCGTTATTTATGGTCTACCTTTACATGCTTAAGTAAAGATTAACCTATTGAAAATCAAGATGCTGTCCCAACAATCTTTAAGCTTTAATAGCTCCCGCGTTAATTAAGAAGCGGTGCTCCTAATGAACGAGAGGTTTCTCTTAATGATTCCCGGACCCACGTTTACCGAGCAAAGCGTCTTACTTAGCTTAGCTAGAGTTACTAGATCTCATGTCTCAAGAGAGTTCGAGGACGTTCTGAGGGAGTCTCTCGACGCACTTAAAAAGATCTTAAACACTGACGGAGAAGTGATCATCATGCCGGGAAGCGGGACCTCAGCAATGGAGTTCTCTATAGCTAATTTTGTGGATCAGGGAAGCAAGGTACTCAACTTAATTAGCGGGTATTTCGGCGAGTACTTCGTTCAAGCAACTAGAGCTAGGGGAGGAGTGCCCGTAGAAGTTAGGTGTAGGCCAGGGCTTGGATTCAGAGGGAAAGGTATTCGAGAATTAGTTGAGAGGGAGGGGGCTAAGGTACTCACAGTACAGCACGTAGAGACCTCGACAGGCGTAGCTAACTACGTTAAAGAGATAGGTGAGGAGCTCAAGAATACTGAGACTATATACGTTGTTGACGCCGTCGCCTCGTTAGGGGGTATGGAGATAAACATGAGGGAGTGGGGGATAGATGTGGTATTCACGGGTTCTCAGAAAGCTCTGGCCGTGCCGCCCGGTCTAGCAATAATAGGTTTGAGCAAGAGAGCGGTGGAGCTAATAGAAGAGGGGAAGAGGGAATTATTCTTCTTCGACGGGCGTAGATGGCTTGCCATGATGAGGAATGTTAGAAATTACTTCTCCACGATGCCCGTCAACATGATTTACGCTCTCAACGAGTCTCTCAAGAGGGTTTTATCGGAAGGTTTAGAAAACAGGTATCTGAGACATAAGGTAGTCGCGGAGGCTATTAGAGGAGGACTAGAAGCTCTAGGTTTGAAAATAGTTGCTGACAAAGAGTTTAGGTCTGACACCGTGACGGCGGTCTGGCTACCGGAGAACGTGAAGTTCCAGGACTTAAGTAACGAGATGATGCGACGTAACATAGTAATAGCTGGAGGCTTAGGTGAGCTGACAGGCAAGATATTCAGGATAGGTCATATGGGAGTAGTAAACCCCAATGACGCCGTATCAACGATAGCCGCCCTAGAAAGAAGTTTAAGCAAGTTAGGCTACCCTGTCAAGCTAGGTAGCGGGGTTGAAGCCTCGCAACAGATCTTCAACAAGTACAACCTCTAAAATTAGAACAGTAGGAAAAACCCGCCCGAAAAATCAAGTAACGTTTTAAAACCCTCTTAGTAAAACATTATTAGATGCCGGGGTAGCTCAGCCGGGTAGAGCGCCGGGCTGTTAACCCGGTGGTCGGAGGTTCAAATCCTCCCCCCGGCGTCAACCACTTCCTCAAACCACTCTAGCTCAGTGGTAGTTGATGTATGAAACGACCCGTAACTTTTAAAAGCTTGTTCGCGCCTTAGAATTCTTCTGGTGTGTAGCTTGAATGAGTCTAAGGAGAGATTAAAGAAGATGTTGGAAGTAATGGTTGGTAGGGTAGTAACCCCGGGCGATGTTGTCGCGTTATCCGGACTCCCCAGATACGAGGTTTTAGCAGCTTTCCACGTACTTGAAGCCCTAAACCTTGTCGAGGTAATTAACGAGAAAGGAAACTATAAGGTATACAAGATAACTAACCTAGGACTTAAACTCCTTAAAGCCTTAGAAGAAGTTAATAAGGCAACCATAGAGATAACGGTCCCCCAAGCACAGGAAACGCAGGAAGTCACTACTTGATTAACCAGCAATGAGTTGTTTCCATACATCGAGACAAGACCATCAATGGAATCAGTCCCTTAAGAACAAGGCAGCTCAAGCAATGTTTTTAATGAGGTGTAGACGTAGTTAGCTAGTGGGGAGATAACTCACGGTTAATTGCAAGACCTCATCTAAGAAAGTATCACAACACGTTTTTTCTTACGTGTTTATTTCACGATGTAGTGACACTCTAGTGAAGACCGGTTCTTTCGAAGCCTCCCTAGGCAGTGGTTACTACGTTTACTTAGGTTCTGCTAATATTAAGCAACCCTACTTGAGGGTCTTAAGGCATTTCATGAAGAGCGGTAAGAAGCTTAAGTGGCACATAGATTACCTAACTGTAGTCTGCGAACCTGTTAGTGCTTTACTATGTAATGGGGTCAGCGAGAACACACTCTACGAGATCCTGAAGAGGCTAGATTATCTAGTGCCGAGCGTTAAGGGCTTCGGCTGCAGTGATTACAGGAAGGCACACGAGACCCACTTATTCAAGTTCGGGACTGGGGTAGGGTCACCGTATGAGATCTTGAGTTACTTTACTTCAGTACTTAAGAAACACTGTAGTGAAGTTGAGTTAATCTTAGGTTGACGAATTACGTGAAAAAGTTCGAGAATTTCCTGAAGAGGGTGATGTTGGGGGTGATGGTTGAGTACGCCGTCGAACACAAGGCATCACAGAACAAACTACACAAAATCTTCTACTCGAAGTTAAGGGAGAAGTACCCATGGCTACCAACTAGGATGATTAAGGGTGCATATAGAGATGCTGTGAGGAGAGCTAAGAGCTTTAGGAAGCTCAAGAAGGAGGGCAGGGCCTACACAGACAAACCGGAGGTTAAGAAAGTCACCATAACTTACTCCGACTCACAAGACTGGGGAATAGGGGATGGGGTCATCAAGCTTAGAACACATGTTGGCTGGGTTGAGCTCCACTACAGAAACCACAAACAACTACAT
>CAYZXH010000015.1:28300-30530 GCA_964482405.1 uncultured Desulfurococcaceae archaeon
TCGTTGGTAGGAAAGTAGTAGCGTACCTAGCGTTCACCAAGAACGCTGAAGTCGATTATGAGTCAGGGAATGCTGTTGCGGTAGACGTTAACGAAAACAACGTTACGGTAGCAGTCTTCAAGAGTGGCGGCCTCGCCGAGGTGTACAGACTCGAAACCAGCTTGGGCAGAATCGTCATCGCCTACGCTGAGAGAAGGAAGAGGATCGCGGAGGGTAAGTCCACAAAGGCGAGGGAAGTTAAGAAGAAGCTTAGGAAGTTACGCGAGAGGGGGAAGCTTGACATCCTGAGGAAGACAGCTAAGCTCATCGAGGAGCTAGCCACAAAGAACAAAGCTGTAGTCGTGGTTGGTAACATAAGTAGGAGAGCTAAGGAGAAGATGGGGAGGGATAAAGGTAGTAAGCTTAGGCACAGGATACACCAGTGGAACGCCTCAACCATGGTTAAGCTACTGGAGGAGAAACCCATACACGTCGCAAAGGTCTCCGAAGCCGGCACCTCCTCAAGGGATCCCTTCACAGGCACTAAGATTAATAGTTTTAAGCCCCTGATGATCCGCTATGCGGCGAAGGGGGTGGTTAAACTAGTGTTGAGAGTGACGAAAGTGAGAGGTGGAGTCCTCGAAAGAGACGTCGTCGGAGCAATCAATATTGGTCTTAAGCACCTCACCACAAATGGGAGCCTCGTGGCGTTAGGCTCGACGGGCACTCATGAAGTGCGGGTGAAGCTAATGAACCCGCACAGAAGTACAACCCCGCTAACAAATCTACAAATATTTAACAAAAACCAACAAATACCGTTAGCGGGGAAACGTAGATTACTCCTCACTAAACTTGATTAACTCTGCTTCGTGAAGCTGCCCTAAGATTAGCGTTAGGACTTCCTTTAATTCACTCTCACTTATTTCTTGAGAAGATTCTTTTAAGTCTTGCATGACGTGTGAGACTAACTCCTCCACGTTCCTGCTTCCATCACATAACTGCCAAACATAGAACGCGCTTAAAGAGAGAGAATATATTTTCTCTTCGCTGATGCCTACTAGGTAATTGTCTCCCTCAATACCTAACTCAACGCCTTGCTTTACAGGAACCTTATTCTTGATATCTTCGTATGTGAGCGGGTTACTCAACTTACTCCTCCTCACTAAAATCTGCAGACCTTTCTCTCCTGAAAGGCCTCCTAGTTTTCTGGAATCTCCTCTTCTGAGTCGGTCTGCGCTCAGGCCTATAACTCTCTGGTGCTTGAGGGTATTTCTCCGGTATCTGCTCTGGTTCAGGTAAAGCTTCCTCAGAACCTACCTTTATGTTTTCCTCTCCGCCTACGTTGAGCTGAACCATACCCTTAAACACCGTCGTCCACGCGTTCTTAATCTCTATAGAATCTCCCTCCTTGAGCTTATTTGAGAGTGCTCTTCCCCACATAGTCAGCTTAACTTTCCCGGTCTCATCTCCTACTACGGCTTCCGTGATCGTTCTTAAACCAGACCTAGTGTTTATTGTTTTCGAGGGTTCTACGCTGATCACGCGTGCCACGAGATTAACTCCGTTCATTTCCGGTTTTAAATCACCTACTTTTACTTTCGTTTCTCCCATTTTCTTCCTCTCCGATTTACGTTACGTATAAAGCTAGTTATCAGAACTTATAAACTAGAGTGTTTTAATCGAGCAATGAAAAACCAGCATTAAGACGCCTACACGCGTTTAATGAAAAACGGTATTTAAGCTTTCTCAACGAATATAGCTCCCACGGGGCACGCCGTCTTAGCTTGTTCTACGCAGTCACTTAAGTCGTCCGGCACAACCCCCTCAGTAACGTCACTACCTCTATACTCTTTAACTATCTGTGATTTCCCGTCAGGCCCTGCCTCAAATACTTGAGGACATAACGCGTAGCACACGCCGTCAGCTATGCAGAGGTTCCAATCTACCTTCACTTTCAAAGGCATATTAATTCACCACAATAAACTAATCTACCAAACCAAAATAAATATTAACTTCAAGCAGTCTACAAACCCTACCGAACGTAGCTTCCTAAAAATTTAAAAGCGAGAGAACAAGAATTAATGGGTGGGGCCCGTAGCTCAGCCAGGTAGAGCGCCCGGCATAGGTCGTTGAGACCTACGGGATTCATAACCGGGCGGTCCGGGGTTCGAATCCCCGCGGGCCCACCAGCTCGCTATTACCTGGCATCAAGCCTCCGAGTTCAGGGCTGTTTCGTAGTTGGTATTTGTAG
>CAYZXH010000016.1:0-30072 GCA_964482405.1 uncultured Desulfurococcaceae archaeon
ACGTAGCACCAACATGAAACTACTGTACGACAAACCAGTCATTAACTCTTGATTGAGTTCCCATTTCTTAGGACTTAAGGGCTGTTTCGTGGTTGATGCTTATGGATTAGATTTATAAGCCTTGATTTTTATTTATTTGGGTCTGCTTGGGCGATGGGAGCGATGCTCCAAGCCTAGGCAGGCCGGCTCTCAAGGGGTCTATGTCGTTGACCCCGATACCCTATGAACACACTCCAGAAGTAGTAGTGCTACCGATGAGGGAGTAGGCGAGGAGAAAGTCCCTAGATACGACAAACAAATAAAAACAAACTAACGAGAACGAACATCTAGGGACAAACGGTGATTCCACAAAATATTATGTTAGTTATTACGGCTTAATGCGAGAATTTACTCTCTAGATATTTCACGAAATATTCTGGGTTATAAGATTCGTTGAATGATCTGAGGAGTAGTTCCTTAGGTGCGTAAATTGATCCCCACCTATGTACCTTCTCTCTTAAGTAGTCCTTGATTTTCTGGAAGTCTTTATTAATTACGTGCTCGTAGAGTCCATTTAAGTCCCTCTCCATGTAGTGAGCTATTTGAGAAGCTAGTAGCGTCCCTAGCGTGTATGTTGGGAAGTAACCTATAGAACCCATACTCCAGTGGATGTCTTGAAGCACTCCCTCAGAGTAGTTCCTGGGTTTAACGCCCATCAACCTCTCCATCTCGTAATTCCATAGTTCAGGCAGGTCAGTGACCTTCACTTCTCCGGAAACCATCAGCTTCTCTAGTTTGAACCTAAGTATTATGTGGAGATTGTAGGTTACCTCATCCGCGTCTACACGGATTAGCGAGGGCTTCACAGTGTTGAAGTAGATGTATATGTCTTCAGGGTCTCTGCTTCTGGCAGGACTCACGTATCTGATCAAGTCTATGAACGCGTGAACAAATGCTCTAGACCTGCCGATCACGTTCTCCCAGAACCTGCTCTGAGATTCGTGAATACCTAGTGAGACCCCACTACCTACGGGGGTATACCTGAGTCCTTCGTCAATCTGTAGTTCGTAAAGCGCGTGTCCGAACTCGTGTATCACGCTGAACAAGGTTCTCTTGAAGTCATAACCCTCATACCTCGTAGTTATCCTGACGTCTCTCACACCCATGTTTATCGTGAACGGATGTGCTGATACATCGAGCCTCGCTCTCTTACCTAGTGGGAACCCGAAAGCCTCAAGCACCGCTAAGTTAAGCTTCTCAGCCTCTTCTCTCAGGTACTTCTCCTTCTCTAACGGGTGGTCTAACGAGTATTTACCCTCACTCAACACCTTATCTAACACCCTCCTCATGTTAGGCTCCAAGTAACTGAACATTGTATCCACGTCTCTAGTAGTCATCCCCTCCTCATACAGATCTACCAACGCATCATACGGATGCTCCCTAAAACCTAAGTAATTCGCTTTCTCTCTAGTTAAGTCAACTATTTTCTCTAAATACGGCTTGAAAATCTCGAAGTTGTTTCTCTCTCTAGCTACCTTCCACGCCATCCTACCCTCCTGAGTTACTCTAGCTAATTCTTCGACGAGTCTCGGAGGTAGAGCCTTAGCGATCCTAACCTCTCTCTCGAGAACCCTTACCACACCCTTCTCATAATCATTCAACGATTCCTGCTTAGAAGCTTTCTCAAGCGTCTCGAGAAATTCCTTGCGGAGCAGTAACTCCTGAACCATAAGACTTAATTCTGCGTGAGCAACACTCCTCTCCTCAATACCCTCGGGAGGCATATAAGTCTCTAAATCCCAGCCCATGACCGACATTGCGTGTGATAAAGCCCAGATCCTCCTATAAAGCTTTAAGAGGTCTTTAACTGCATCATTCACGAAATACATTAAACCACCTAATTAAATGATGACGTAACGTTAATATAAGCACGCAACCCGCTCCCAAGCTAGTTAGGACGGGATTTGCCTTAATTTAGTGTGTGGGTAGCTTTTAAATTCTTCCTTGCTCTCATATCGGTGTTGAGACTGTTGAGCTTCGGGTACGCGTTGATCACGGCTCTCTTATGGTCCCTTAACCCGGCCTTCATAAGTAGGTACAGGAACTTCCTGCAGCCCATCCTATTCACAGGGCTTAGAGCTCTGCTAGCGTTGCTCCCGGCACTCGTGTTTTGCTCTCTCATAGGTTTTGACGTTGAGGTGACTTCCTACAGCTTAGTCTTATTCGTGGCATCCGCTCTGATAGGGCCTGGCGTGGGCGACGCCGCTTACACTAAAGCTATCCAAATCCTCGGCGGCGGGAGAGCAGTGGTGGTGGCGTATACCTACATATTCGTCGCTCAAGCTCTTTCCGTAATAGCAGGTGAGGCTCTAAAACCGGGTACTGTGGTCGGTGCGGTCCTGGCATTCTTAGGACTCTTTATCTCAACCCCTAGAAACTCCGGTGAGTCAGGGGGCTCGTTTAGAGGTTTTGGTTACGCTGCAATGGCTTCAGTGTGTTGGGGGGCGGGAACCGTGTTGAGTACTATGTCTCTCCACTACTCAGACCCTGTCTCACTATTAGTGATTAGGTTAGGGGTCTTAGTATCGGTCTTTATACCTGCGGGATTGTTAAGCGTTTACGTGAGGAAGGATTACGACATACACGACAACATCAGAGGATTAGTTCTGTGCTCTGGTCTGACAGGTGTTATCGGATGGTTTGGCGGGATGTACTTCTTCCTGCTGTCTCTAGCTACCGTAGGCACCGCCTCGACAGTTCTCGCAACCGCGTTGACCCCCATACTCTCCATGATTACTACAAGGGGTGTTGCAGGAGAGTCCCATAATTATAGGCTGGTCTTAGGTGCTGGGTTGACGTCCCTGGGTATAGGGACTGCGGCGCTTCTTAGTTGAGTGGAGACTTAAGACTTTATGACCGGCTTTAACCAAGTACCCCTCATTATCCATAGGAGGGCTAATAACCCTGTCACCACGTTACTTACGGACATACCGATCCAGAGTCCTCTCACGCCCATCCTAAGCGGTCCCGGACCAAACAAGTAAGCCAGCAAGTTCCTTAAAACCCATAACCTGAAGAGACTCAAGTACATGACTGTCTTGGTGTGTCCGGACCCGCTCGCGACGGAGAAAGCTGCTCGTAATATCACGAAGAATATTATTGAGGGACCCATATACAAGAGGAAATCCGCCGCATATTGGATGACTTCAGGATCTGAAGGAGCGAACACGGAAACTATCTCGTACCTGAAAGCAATGTAGGCGGATACCCCTAACCCGGTTATTAAGGCTGAGTATAGCACTGCTTTAAGAGCTGTCGCCTTAGCTCTATCACGCATCTCGGCTCCCAGACTTTGACCGATTATTGTGGCGGTAGCTCCGAGCAGGCTAGCGACGAATATGTCGAGGAGTCCTAGGGGTCTATCACCTATCCCCCAAGAAGCTAATGCCACACTACCTAACATGCTTATTATTGCTGTTAGGAGGGTGAAGCCTCCTGCCTCACCAACAGACGATATGGATAAGGGTAACCCTATCCTAACTAGCTTACTTATTAACTGCGGCTTCGGCTTCAGGTGGTATGCCCGTAGTTTCTCACCTCTAATACCTTTGGTTAACACACGTATCGCTATGAGTGAAGCTACTAAATCACTCAGTAGCGTGGCTATAGCTGCTCCCGCAACCCTCATAGGAGGGATTAAGCCAAAACCAAAGATTAAGATCGGGTCTAGAACAACGTTCAGTAATACCCCCACAACTCTTATCTTCATGGGGGTCATTGTGTCCCCTGCAGCACTGAAGATAGATACCGTGGCATCCATCAAACCAAATATAGTGAAACCTAACGAGAAGTACCTCCCGTAAGTTACGGCGTCGGGAATTACCTCCTCAGGCACCCCTATCAGAGCCATCATTGAAGGCAGTAAGAAGTAAGTAAGTAAACCGAAAGGTAAGCCTAGGAGTAAAACCATCAATAATAGCTGTCCGGCAGCACTCATGGCTGACTCATAATCCTTAGCACCCCAGTACTGCGAGACTAATGATATCCCGGCTTGAAAAACACCTACTAGACCTGCAACCACTAAGAACACGATAGGCCACGTAGCGTTAACAGCTGCTAGAGCCTCTCTACCCAACCTCCCCAACCAGAACATATCTGTTATATTATAAACTACTTGAAGTGCTTGCATCACACCTATGGGAAGACCTAACTTCAGCATAACCTTAACTATAGGTTCTTTCAGCACCCAGTCTTTATCATCCAATCACAGCACCTACTAAACGATCTAGCAATGACCACTAAAATAAGTTATGAAATTGTTTGAGTGATTAAAAAGTGATCAAAGAATTTGAGTCTAAACCGGTCAGGTTAAGGGAGACCTAGTTAGCTCATCTACTACATAAACCTCATCAAAAAGAGAAGCGCTAGTTAAGACATCACGTATGTTCCTAGCAATAGTAGTCCATAAAGTATGGTTTATGAACTTGCAGAAAGGACAGCCGGGGTCACTACTTGAGAAGTTTAAGTAAACGATTATTTTCTTCCCATCTCTAGATATTCTAAACCTACTCACAACACCTGAGGAAATGACGTCGACGTCAAATCCAGGAACTACTACCTTCCTCAACAAATCCTCAACGGACCTCAGCTTTTCTAGTAGGATGCCCTCGCCCAACCACCACACCTAACTAAATAAGAATAAGTAAATGGGTTAATAAAAACTACTAGCGAATTACTTAGAATAATTATAGTGATCGCTTAGATTAACTAACACGCTTTCAAGAAATTGAATTGAGGGTTGCTGAACGTGTTTTTTAGGTATTATTTAAAGATTATGTGGGTGACGTACAGACATGGAGTTAAGCCTCTCTAAAGAAGAAGTCTTCTCATTGCTTAAGAAGCTCTCCGAGAGTATAGGACCCTCAGGTAGTGAGGGGGGTATCAGAGAGTTAGTCATAGATGAGGTTAAGAAGGTAGCTGACGAGTTAAGAATCGATACCTTAGGTAACGTAATAGCTGTTAAGAAGGGATCTAGAGGTAGCGGTAAGCTAATGCTCGCCGCACACATGGATGAGATAGGGTTGTTCGTGTCACACATAGACGATAGGGGATTCTTAAGGATATTACCCATAGGAGGTGTTCCGGAAAGATCACTAGTTTATCAGAGAGTCGTTATTAAGACTAGGGATGGGAGGACCTATAGAGGTGTTTTAGGTCTAAAACCTCCTCACGTCATAAAGCCTGAAGAGCTCCGTCAAATACCTGAGATGAAGGAATTCTTCGTGGACATAGGCGCTTCCTCAAGGGAGGAGGTCCTCAACATGGGTGTCAGGGTAGGTGATATAGCTGTGTTTGACAGGGAGTTAACCCCATTGATTGGTGATAGGGTTACGGGCAAAGCAATAGACGATAGGGTGGGTCTGGCAGTCATGTTAAAGTCTTTCGAAATCATTGAGTCACCGGAGCTAGACGTGTACGCGGTGGCAACGGTTCAAGAAGAAGTAGGGCTTAAGGGTGCTGAGGTAGCTGCGTACTCGATAACCCCTGACGTAGCGCTCGCTCTCGACGTGACGGTAGCAAGTGATTTCCCCGGGGTCTCCGAGCATGAGTGGTGTACTCAGTTAGGTAAGGGCCCTGCTATAAAGGTAGCTGACGGCAGGTCGGCTTCAGGACTCATAGCACACCCTGAGATAGTCAAGATGTTGATAAAGATAGCTGAAGAATCCGGTATACCCTACCAGGTAGAGGTCTTAGCTGGGGGGACGACAGATGCCTCGGTGATAGCACTGAATAAGGAGGGGGTGCCGGCGGGGGTCATCTCAATACCCTCACGCTACATACACTCACCCGTTGAGGTCATAGACCTTAAGGACGTGTTAAACGCTATTAAGCTAACTAAGGCGTTCGCGGAGAAAACTACTTACGAGTGGGTGAGCTCGCTGAAAGAACGCAGGATTAAGTGAGGGGCTTGGGAAACTTCGAAGAATAGTGTTACGAACATCTTCTCAAAGTTTTCATTTTTAACTTACTAGCTTTTTAACTCACTAACAAACACTTCTCAGGTGTTTCATAATGTACAGATTCATCAAAACAAAACTGCAGGGCATGGTCGGGTATGCCTTAATCCCGGAGGGGCTTGAGACCTACCCAGGACTAGTTGCCTTACACGCGTTTAATCAAACCCCTGAAGCTATCTATGAGATAGCTAAAGGTTTTGCTGAGTCAGGAATCTTAGTCTTTGCTCCTAGATATACTGACGCGAGTGATGGGGTCGTGATATCTGTGAACGCATTAAGGAATCTCAAAACGTTTAAGGGTGTTGATCAGTCGAGGATAGGGATTTTCGGTATATCACTTGGCGGTACCGTAGCTCTGCTAGCATCTACTCAGGAACCAGTTAATTTCGTTATTGACGTTGGTGGTTGGGTAGATCTAGCAGATCTCTACAACCACCTCTCTAAATTTCCTGCAGGAACACCGCAGAAATACATAGCTGAGTTAGTCAAGTCAACCATAGGAACGCCTGATGAGAACACCGAAATATACACACTCTCAAGCCCTATAACCTACGTCGAGAAAGTTACTGGTAAGGTCTTGGTAATACACGGAGGTAGGGATACGATGGTCCCCCTAACACAATCCCAGAAACTACTTGAGAGGTTGAGAGAGCATAATATTGAGGCTAAGCTGGAGGTAATCGAGGATGCTGACTACCTGTTTACCGGTAAGGAAAAGGAATTGGTAAGGATTTCTCTAGAGTTCCTGAAGACACATAAAATAATCTGATTATGTGGACGTTATGCAGAGGTAAGGACGTCTAGCTTTTTAGTGTGGAAAGGGATTATGGGGTATGTTTACATATGATAACATAATTATTTTTAGCTGTTTAAACTCATTAATCGTGAGGTGTTACATGAGTTGAAGCCAACCACATTAATGGCTGTGTTAGTTGTCCTCATAGTGGTAGCTGGTGTAGTAGGTTTCCTGGCAGGCCAGATGTCTGTCCCTCCTGGAGGAGTCGTGACTACAACCCAAACAGCAACCCAAACAGTAACTCAAATTGTGACGTCTTATGTGACGACGTCACCCACCCCTACTACAACCCCGGGCTTCGTTGGCACAGTTAAGATTGGAGCTCTACTACCATTGAACTTGCCGATAGGTCAGATGATGCTCAATGCTATTCAGATGGCGGTCGATGAAATCAATGCTGAGGGTGGTGTGTTAGGTTATAAAGTGGAGGTAATCACGTACGACACTGAGTGGACGGGGGATAAAGCTAACGCCGGCTACAAATACCTTGCTGAGCAGGGGGTGAAGGTTGTTGTAGGGGTCTTCGGTTCGCATGAAGCCCTAGCTATAATGGATTTACTTCAGCTCTACGAAGTCCCCGTCATCGCTTCAGGAGCCGTCAGCGATGCGATAGATTCCATGGTTCTTCAGGATTACAACGCGTATAAGTACTGGTTTAGAGCATACGTTAACGCGACTTCACAGGCAGCAGCTACTTGGGATCTGCTGGCTTACCTTTCTAGGAGATTCGGCTGGACTAAGCTAGCTTGGATATACGAGGACTTGCCGTGGGTCATACCGCACGCTCTCTACGGACAAAACAGGTCTGTTCAGGAAGGCGTGAGCATAACCTACGTTCAGGGAGTTCCTACAGATATAGGGTCGTTCACAGACATATTCGCTCAAGCAGTTGCTTCAGGTGCTCAGTACATAACGTGGCAATTCTCAGGCACTGAGGATTACGTGTTTGCCAGAGACTATAGCTTGGGTCAGGTACCGCTCCTAGCAGTCGGGGGAGGCACTTTCGCAATGCTTGACGCGTTTTATAACCAGACATTCGGTGCTGCGGAAGGACTGATATGTATTTCTTGGGGGTTCCCAATACCAATAACTGATAAGACCATGAATTTCTACAACAAGTACAAGAGTGTTTACGGTACCGAACCGATATTCACTACGTGGTATGCGTATGACTCAGTACATATATGGGCTGAGGCGGTTAGGAAGGCAGGCAGCTTCGACGTGAACGCGGTTATTAACGCTCTGGAAACTAACGTCTTCGTAGGAACGGCAGGGGTTTACGAGTTCACTAGGAGTCACACGTCTGTTCTAGCACCTAACAGAATATACCCAATATTCTTCCAGTGGCAGGGAGGGAAGAGGATAGTCGTATGGCCTTTCAGAGTCGTTGAAACCGGGACTAAACTACTGCTACCGGAGATAGTTAACGGGACGAGAGTTTGGAGAGCCATACCATGGCCATAGGCTGGTTAAGATGGATGTTGATATATACAAGTATATACTACTTTTTAGCATATTTCATTCCTCAACCTACCTAACTTTTTCTCTAGGTTTCTCGATGTTGTTCGGCGTGGCTAAGATACCTAACCTAGCTTACGGTTCTCTCTACATATTATCCTCGTACGTCACCTACGCTCTTACGACGCACCTAGGTCTAGAACCGTTAGTAGCTGCGTTGATAGCTATACTGGTTGTCGGACTCGTGAGCTTGCTGATAGGTGAATTATTGGTTAAGCCAGGTTTGAAAATGCCTGTAAGTGTGTTCATAACTACCTTATCCGTTGCGTACATCTTCGAAGAGTTTTTCCGTATTGAGATGGGTTTAAGACCTATAACGCTTCCCCTATATCCCGGCGTGACTTACGTCCTAGGAGTGCCTGTGAGTAATCACTGGTTCTTAATCCTCTCAGCTAGTTTACTCATGTTTCTGCTATTAACTGTCTTCCTGAAGTACACAGTGTTAGGGAGATCCATAAGAGCCGTTGCTGAGAGCTGGGATGAGTCTAGACGTCTAGGCATAGACCCCCTGAAAGTCTTAAGGGTAGCGTTTCTAGTAGCAGGTGTTTATGCAGGTGCTACGGGTGTCTTGCTAACACCTCTTAAGGCACTAACACCGACGGCTGGTTGGGGTCCTCTATTTACGGCTTTCGCTATAGTTGCTTTAGGAGGGGTGGGGAGTGTGACAGGTACTTTAATAGCTTCATTCATATATGGGTTCTTTGAACAATCAATGACTTACATCCTGGGAAGCGGCGTGGCCAGCATCTCACCACTCATACTGATAATATTGGTGCTAATATTCAGGCCTCAAGGTCTTATGGGGAGGGTGGAGTAGGCGTGGTCTTCGCTAAACGTAGTGCTAAGGACTTAATTGTTAGCAAAATACCTTTCCTTACAGTGCTAGTAGTGCTGACCTTACTACCCTTCCTGAACGTTGGAGGTTTCTGGCTCGATGTCTTGACTAAGGTAAATCTATTCTTGCTAGTCACGCTAGCGATCGACCTATACTCGGGAACGACCTACTACCTCAACCTAGGAGTTTCCTTCACCTTCGGGTTCGCAGGTTACTCCCTAGCTCTACTAAATGTTTACTACGGCATACCAACCGAGTACTCCACACTCCTAGCAATACCTGTATCAATATTCTCTAGTTTAGTGATCCTACTACCTAGCCTTAAAATAAGGGGGGTTTACTTCGCGATATTATCCTTACTTGTTCCAATAGTTTTCATAGGAATAGTTACCGCGCAACCATTCTCTATATACTTAGGTGGTGAGGGTGGTCTGAGATTCAAACAGTTATTTCTGGACTTTGCTAGGGGTCTACCACCTGGGGTTAGATTGACGTTTCTGCAGTACTCTTACTACTACATCTCCTTGGTGGCGGCGGTGATCGGGTATGTGATAGCTTATAAGATAAGCTTCTCTGAGTTTGGTTTTATGTTGAGGGCTGTGGGTCAAGACGAGGAGTTAGCTGAGGGTACCGGGATAAACACTCTTAAAGTGAAGGTAGTGGGGTTCCTGATATCTAGTGCTTACGCGAGTGTTGCTGGAGCGCTTTACGCGTCTATGAGACCCCCTGTGACAGTAGACCTTGTCGTGCCAGCGAATACGTTGATACCCCCACTCACGTCAGTTATAGTAGGGGGATTAGGGACCTTGATAGGGCCTGCCATAGCTAACTACCTACTCCTACTCACCTACGAATTCTTGTGGGGACTTATAGGGAGGTGGAGGGTGATAGCCTACATGCTCCTCCTCATAATCATAATAACGATTAAGCCGCAGGGAATCATTTTCAAGGCTTACGTGGAAGCGAAGAAGTTTTTGAGAGGTGTTTTCAGTGAGTGAGATACTTAGGTGTGAGGAAGTAACGAAAAGGTTTGGAGGTCTTACGGCGCTCAATAAGGTAAGCTTAGGCGTCGTTAAGGGAGAGATACTCGGCATAATAGGGCCTAACGGCTCAGGCAAGACCACCCTACTCAACGTAATCACAGGTCTTCTAAGACTTGATGAGGGGAGGGTCTTACTAGACGGTAAGGACGTAACCAGGCTTAAACCGCATGAGAGGGTTAAGTTAGGTATTGCGAGGATGTTTCAAGGGATGAGGGTATTTCCTTACCTCCCAGTCTACCTCAACGTAGAACTCGTAGCTAGGTCTATCTACGGCGACGTTAGGTTAGCTAGGGCGAAGACTTCCTGGGCGCTCACGATGAGTGGGTTACTTCCTGAAGCCGGCGAGCTACCTATCAGGTTAACACCGTATAAGTTAAGGATGCTCGAGTTTGCCAGGATCTTAGTCTCCAACCCTAAAATAGCTTTACTTGACGAACCGTTCGCCGGACTCACGTCAGGTGAGGCTGAAACGATGATAGGTTTAATAAGGAAGTTTAACTCATTAGGGATATCTTTCGTGATAGTAGAGCATAAGCTAAGGTATTTGATGAGGATAGCTAATAGAGTCGTAGTCCTTAACCAAGGAGTGAAGATAGCTGAGGGAAAGCCAGAGGATGTGGCCAGAAACCCTCAAGTCGTTGAGGTATACTTGGGGGTGAGTTAATAAGGTGGGCAACGTTCTCGAGATAAAGAACCTTAAATCTGGGTACGGAAGTGTTCTAATCATAAATGACGTGAGTCTCCTTGTAGGAGTTAACGAGGTCGTCGGCATAGTAGGACCTAACGGTGCTGGTAAAACGACCTTGCTTAAGACCATATTAGGTTATCTAAAGCCGTGGAGCGGCGATGTAATCTACCTAGGTAAGAGAATAAATGGGTTAAGCACTGAGAAAATCGTGCAGTTAGGCATAGGTTATGTGCCTGAGAGGGGTGGGGTGCTGAAGACCCTTACCGTGAGGGAGAACATAGAGTTAGTTGCCGGGATATTTAAGGAGGCTTCCGAGAGGCTGAGAGATCTCCGCAGGCTCTTTCCACTAATAGATGAGAGGGCTTCCCAGGTAGCTGGGACATTAAGTGGTGGCGAGCAGAAAATCTTATCCGTAGTTTTAGGGTTACTGACAGCTAAGAAACTGCTTGTAATGGATGAACCTTCTGCCGGGCTGGCCCCAGTAGCTAGGAAAAAACTCTCAAGTATGCTTAAGAACATCACAAACAACCTAGGACTCTCACTACTCATAGCTGAGCAAGATCCTAGCTTGGTAACGGTCCTGTCAGACGTCGTGTACGTTATGGAAAGGGGAAGCTTCGTGCGGAGCGGGAGGCCTGACGAGATCGTGAAAACAGAAATCTTAAGAGAGCATTATCTCGGATTATGAAATAATCGCGTAGTTGGAACTTAATTTACTCTGTTAACGCTAACTTACTTTAAGTTTAGTATCATTATTCTTGAGGTGAGTTAATGGGAGAGAGGCACGTTAAGATCTCTTCAACGGGTATTTATGTCCCGCCGATAATAATGACTCCCGAAGACTTTGAGAAAAAGACGGGTATTAAGGTGGATCCCACGTTCATAGAGAGGACAGGCCTTAAGGTGAAGAGGGTTGCTCCTTCTGAAGAAACCCCAGCAACAATGGCTGCTAAAGCGGCGGAAATGGCTTTAGAGAGAGCTAAGATGTCTATAGATGAGATAGACTTGATAATAGTGGGTACTGACACTCCAGAGGCGATATCACCGCCTACAGCGCCTAAGGTTCAGGCTCTCCTCAACGGTAGTAAGAAGGAGATACCTGCTTTCGACGTGAACGCTTCTTGCGCGAACCCCGCGTACATGCTTGAGCTAGGCACTTCGATGATTAAAGGTAACACTAAGTATAGGAACGTGTTACTCGTGGGTACGTACGCTATGACTAGATTCTTGAGATGGAAGTTTATGTGGGAGTGGATATTCTCTGACGGTGCTAGCGCGGTAATACTTTCTGAGTCTGAGGAACCAGGCTACCTAGCAAGTAAGTTGAGAGCTGACGGGACTTTCTGGGACTACTGGGGTATCTTCATGGGCGCTTGGAGACCGATATCCGAGCAGGTGGTTGATGACACACTCCCCTACCTAGACTTGAGGAGGGCATACCCTCCGGTCAACGACCAGTTCTGGCCAGTACTAGTTAAGAACGTCATGGAGCAAGCTAAGATATCTTTAGATGACATAACCCAAATAATTTACACTCAGGTGAGACTTAAGACCATACTAGACGTGACTAAGTCTCTTGGCCTGCCGGAAAGCAAGACGCATTGGATAATGGATAAATACGGCTACACAGGCTCAGCATGTGTGTACATGGCCTTGCATGACGCTCTAGAACAAGGTAAGGTAGAGAGAGGTAAGGTCGTCATATTAGTCGCCTCCGGAGTCGGTTATCAGCAAGGCGCTATAGCCTTCAGGTGGCTCTAAACAATACGTGTTCGAAACTTTTTATGGTGGGCTGAGAGAATCAGAGAGTTAACAATGTTAACTACTAATGTTATCTAGTGCTAGACTACATTCTTAAGGAGTGAGTAAAGGATGCTATCAGATGAGGTTTTAAATAATATTATTGGTGGTAGTAGGAAACCTGTCCCTACTTTAATGCCTAAATCCTTCGGTCCGTTAAGTGGGGTGAGGGTGGTTTCCTCAGGTATTTTAATCGCGGAACCCTTCGCGGCTTACCTAGCGGCGCTCTGGGGGGCTGAGGTAATACATGTTGAGAGACCGGGTGGGGACACGTACAGGTACTCACCGCCCTTCATAGAGTATGAAGGGGGGAAAGTGAATACTTGGTGGGCTCAGGAAAGACGTAACATGTTCTCGATAGTCATAAATCTGAAGTCGGAGCGTGGGAAGGAAATATTCCTTAAGTTGTTGAAGCAAGCCGATATATGGATGGAGAGTTCCATGCCTGGCACATATGAGAAGTTAGGGGTGACTGATGAAATCGCACATAAAATCAACCCGGAATTAACTATAGTGCATATCTCAGGCTTCGGGCACTGGGGAGATGAAAATTACTTGGGCCTACCAGCTTATGACGCTATAGCTGCTGCATTCAGTGGTTGGATGAGTTTGAACGGCTTCCCGGAAACACCCCCGTACAAGCCATTCCCCTATACTGGGGATTACCTAACAGCTCTTCACGCGTTATCAGCGGCTCTCGCCGGATACATACACGCTAAGAAAACAGGTAAGGGGGTTTCTATAGATGTGGCTCAGTTCGAGGCTATCGCGAACACTTTCGGCGGCCTCTGGATACAGACGATCGAGCTTGGTGATACGCCAACTAAGAGAGGAAATAAAGATATTTACTTCCAGCCATACGACATATTCAAGACGTTGGACGGGGAATATGTCTTCATAGGCGCTTTAGGCTACGATGTCTTCAGGAGGTTGTGTAACGCGATCGGGATTGATTTTAGTGAGTGGAGGGACGTTCACTACGCACCAGGAATGCACACAGAGAAAGGGAAGGCTTTTGATTCATTATTGAGGGACTGGGTAGCGGGGAAAACCTCCAGCGAAGTGATTGAGATTCTTAAGAAGCATAACGTGCCTTGCTTCAAAGTCTACACACTTAGAGATGCTTTAAGTGACCCACATTATAACGCTAGGAAAGACTTCATAGAATGGTTTGATGAGAGCATTAAGAAAAACATTAGGGGGTGGGGTGTAGTCCCTAAATTCGAGATGGAGGAGGAACCGAGGGTTTGGAGAGGTTCACCTAGGCTAGGTCAAGACGCGAGGCTAATCCTAAATAAGTTACTTGATTACACCGCGGAAGAAATAGAGGAATTAATTAAGAGTAACGACGTGTGTTGTGAGTGATTGAGATGCCCTACACGAGAATAAATGAAGTAGACATCTATTATGAGGATCACGGGTCCGGAGAGCCTGTAGTCTTACTTAACGGTATATTCATGAATACTAAAAGCTGGTACCTACAGCTAAAGTCCTTAGTGAGCGGGGGTTACAGGGTAATATTGCATGACATGAGGGGTCAGTGGAGCTCGGGAAAACCTGATTGTGTTGAATGTTACAGTCTAGAAATTCACGCAGACGACCTCAAGCACCTCCTAAACGAACTCAACGTCAGGAAAGCACACATAATCGGGACCTCATACGGTGGTGAGGTCGGGATGTGTTTCGCGATCAAGTATCCTGAATACGTGAACGACTTAACGCTAATAACCTCTGTTAGCGAGATACATGAAGAGTTAAAAATTACTGCCCTAAGGTGGTTGGAGGGCGCGCTAAGCAATAACCCCAGAAAATTCGTTCTCTCCTGGATTAATGACGTCTATTCTGACTCGTTCATAGAGAAGTCAGGGCCGCAACTACTTGAAAGATTAGTGAATATTTACTCAAGCGGATTCGATCTTAAGAGTGCCACATATCTTCTCAACTCATTCCTTAAGATGGTTGAGGAACCGCTGACCCCCAAACTAAGAAGTATAAAACAGCCAACATTAATCATAGCCGCTGAGAAAGACAGGGTCAAACCCCCTAAATACTCAGAAATAATAGCCAAGAACATAACTAACTCAACCTACATAATAGTTAACGACGCCGGCCACGCAGTAGTAGTAGAGAAACCGACTCTCATAAACTACTTGCTAATCGGGTTCGTACATAGTCATCCACTAAACACTACGTGATTATGCAGAGGATGTTCTCTCCCTAGTAGTTAATAATTAACAGTCTCCTAAGGTAATTCATGCTTAGTCCCGAGAACTTTATTATAGGAACTATCCGCGAGAAGCAGTCCACGTATTTAATTCTTTGAAGCCATAACTTATAGGAGTTGATGCGTAGTGGGTAAAGACGCTGGCTTAAGTGTTTTCACGTTACTTCTTATAGCCTTCTCCCTACTAGTCATTACGTATTCCTCACCACGTGTTAGTTCTACTTGTTACTCTTCAGTAAGGTATGCTCTAATTTCTCGTTTTCCTGAACTAGGTGATTACATGAACTTGAGCAACTATAGTGTGGCAAGTACTAGTCTCAATTATACGGACTTGAAAATACTTGTTTATAAATGGGTTTCTCAGGGAGTTTCTGTCGAGGTTCAGGTCGCTGAGGAAACCTGCGACGTGATACGCTTTGAAGTAATCGTTGACTTAAGGAATATTAACGAATCAACTCTTAACACCCTGCTGAGCAGGTTGGAGGCAGGTGTTAAGGATTGGTACAGCGACACCAAAAACCTCATTAGCACTACTTCAATAGCTGAAGTTCTTGGGGGACAGGTAGTGGTTAATGACACACCGATTTACTTCCTAGACCCTACCTACGTCACGATAGTTCCAATCACCGTTAGATACTTTATTTATCCATCACCGCCTATAGTAATCTACTCATTCGTTAATTACTTCCCGGCAATCAAGAAATTACTTGCTCAGATCCCTAACTTTAATTTAAGTGAGGTGGAAGTGAGGGAAGTACTTGAGAACACTCTAAATATCACGGAGTATAAGGGAATCACGAAGTCTTACGTGGTGCTATACGGAACGCTTAGGCCTGCATACGTGGTCGCTCTAACACCTTATAAAAACGCGGTTATTTTAGCTGATAATGGGGAGGTTCTAACTCAGAGAACAGCCATTAACACACAAACAACGCCGGGAGGTAATCAAACAATCGTGAACTTAGGACTAGCACTAATCTTAACAGCTTTCTCGTTACTGATTGCCTACATGATTTGGTTAAGAAAACGTCGCGACTGATTACACGCTCAAAGATCTATTTCAGTTATGAAAAACATTCTATGACCTCTACTCATACCTCAGAGCTGTTGCTGGAGGTATCTTAGCGGCTCTGTAAGCAGGTAGTGTCCCGCCGACAACGCCGACAGCAACGGTTATTAAAACCGTGGTTAATATTAAATCAGCGGTTATTTCAGGGTTAGCTACTATGATTATCCCGCTACTGCCGGCGGTTACAGTGAGGCCTCTTGATGAGAGGATGTGAGCTCCTATGACGCCGGCCGTCATACCTATAGCACCGCCTATTAAGGACATTATTATTGACTCAGCTAGTATCATGATGACTACTTGTTTGTCCGTGAAGCCTAGAGCTTTTAAAACGCCTATTTCACGCGTTCTCTCAATAACTGAGGTTATCATGGTTGACGCGGTGCCTGCTACAGCCACGGCGAAGGCTGAGAGTGAGGCTGAGAAGACTATGAAATCTAGAGCGGCAGTAACTGACGCAACGGTCCTAGCTATTTGCTGAAAAGCTACTACAGTTACCTTGTCTTGATATGTTTCCCTAATCCTCCTCGTCAGTGAGTCAACGAGTGAAGGATCTTTAGCTACTATGAAAATACCTGACATGTCCTTCATGTTAAGTATGGAAGAGCCGCTCTTTAAGGGTAAGAATATTGTTTGATCCGGTGATACGAAAGCCGCACCACCAAATTCTTTGAGAATTCCCTTAATCCTGAGTGAGATCTTTCTTAAATTGAGTTTACCACCACCTAACACCTCAACGATGTTGACCGTGATGACGTCCCCGATCTCGTAAAGCCTAGTATTCGAGACGGTCGAGTAAGCTATTGAATGACCTATTACGCAGTAAGTAATCTCCATGTCGAGAGGGAAATCGCCTTCCTCAAGCTCTAGATTACCTATAGCTTTAACTAGGATTGAGGAGTCTACAGCGTATATGAACACGTTTCTCCTCCCCTCAACGGTCTGTACGTAGCCTTGCGTGGTATAGAAAGGCTCGGCTTCACTAACTTCTTCAAGACTTCTTATGTAGTCTAAGTCACTGCTAGTTAGCCTGTACCTCTCAGAAGGTAGTATGACAACGGTGTTCTGACCTAAAGCTAGTATCGCTCCTTCTACGTAGTTGGCGTAACCCCTCACGGTAGAAGTCATCATTACTAGTGCTAGGGGCCCTATAGATATACCTATAATCGTTAAGACGGCTCTGAACTTCTTCTCGGTCAGGACCTTCATAGCGTATCTAAAGACGTCTCTAAGCACTACTACTCCCTCACTTGAGGGACGGGGTGCGTCTTCAAGTACCTGTAGAGAAGGAAAGCCACGACGCCTAAGAACACTATCACGGCGATCATTATGCCATATCTAAGTGTGTCAGGAGGTTGTTGTGGAGGTGGCGTGGTTGTCTGAATGATCGGGGGAGTTACTCCAAACTCTTTACTTAAGACCTCAACCTCATTATACGGATTTCTGTAACTCAGTAATAATTTAACTGTGTCAACAAAGGTTCCTGTTTCGAGAGAGACTGCGAAGCTAGTCTGCGAGGAGGGGTCTAAATCCCCTATGAAGACTTCCTCACTCTCCCTACCACCGCTCACCAGCTTAGCTGTTATTCTTTGTGCTTGCGCGTTACCTACGTTTATTAGAGTGCAGGAAAGTCTCACCAACCCATTAGCATACGATACCTTAACATCAGATAGCATGAACTTAATGAATGGTTCGACGCTCACGGTAAAGGAGGTGTTAATAACTTGTCTTAACCCGTTAGACGTAGTATAGATCACCGTAGCCATGAAAGGTATATTACCGTAGGTTATTGGGATGGGGACTTGAGCAGAAGGTAATGGATTCAGATAAACAGACACGTTAACTGAAGCGATGATGCCGGGTTCCAATCTGCTAATGTAGATCGGGCTCGTTTTAGGAATGACTATGTAGCTACCATACGGGTATACAGCTAAGTACACGTTGTAGGCGGGTGCACTACCTAAGTTAAGTATCTTTAAGGTCATGTTGGCCTCTCTAGAATCCTTGAAGTTTAAGGAGCTCTCACTCCATACTTGAATAAGTATCGGCGAGCCTAGAACACTTATGGGGAACCTCAGCTCCTGCGTTCTGATATTATCCCAGTGATCAACGAACGACAAGATCATGTCGGCGTAGTAGGTGCCTGGACTCACGGAGAGCACGTTAACAGGGATTACGAAGTATGCAAAGTCCCCCCTACCGAACTGGGTCTGGGTTGGTGTTTGAGTTCCTAGTAGCTGGGTGTAGTATCTTAGTAAATCTTGCACGTTACTAAGTTGCTGTATAGGTATTTGAGGCAGAGATGACGTCGCAACTATCCTAACCCTGCTCTCGTTATTTAATGAGGAAACAAAGCCTTCAGGTAATGTCACGTCAGCTACGAGACCTCTGATTGACGGATACTCAGAATTCCTCATGACTATGGCTAGCACGTTCCCGTAAGTCTCGGGTTCTGCAGGCTTCCCAACCCATGAAGTACTCACTAACTCTAATCCAGTAGCGGCGTCGTTGACTAAGACAGGTAACTCAACCTCCTCCGCTATCCCTAATCCCTCACCGCCTGAGTTGATTAAATAGAAAAGCCTTAAGAAGCTCTCGTACCAACCGGGCTTTACATCACCTACGTTCAGGTTGAAGCTTAGTTGAAGAACTTGGTTTGAAGGTATTGGGCCAGGTACGTAAGCTCTGTTAAGACCTTTACTAGCCGAGAAACCTTCAGGCAACACCAACTCAGCGTAAACAGAGGATACACTGTATGGATAGTGATTTATGAGATAAACTAAGTAAGTAGCATTCTGGGTGTTGGGATATACGGGATTATTGTTTACCCACCCGAAATTAATTAAGCTTAACCCACCTAAAGAACTTGGTGGGTAGGTACTGAACGGTACTCTAACTACGTAGCTCGTCGTAACAGGTACGTACGAACCATATGTTGTTATGTAGTAAGTGACTTCAATGCTTAAGACTAGCTCGTTGGTCTTAGTCTCGCTTAAACTTACGTAAGGAGTTAATCTACATGAAGTTCCGGGGCCTAGATATGTAGAGCACACACCTTCACCGTCGATAATAGTCACGTTATTATATCCGGTCACCCTGAGGTAAACGTAGCTAGCCCCATACCTGCCTAAGTTCGTCACTTCTACGTGTAGTGGGTAAAGCTTCTCTAAACCGTAGGAAGTAGCCGGGGTTGTAGCTCCCCACCAAACCTTGCTTAAGACTATGTCTACTGTGTAATCATAGGGATTTGAGATCGAGATCTGGAAATCTAAGACTGTGGTTCTGTATAAGATTGAAGTACCTACTCTAGCGTCGTAAGTCACTATTATTGACGAGTTATAGAGACCTGGCTTCGCCCCGGAACTCACGTCAACCACTAATTGAAGAATGCAGGTGCTTCCCGGCTGTACTCCGGTTAAGCAGGTGCCTCCGACAGACTTAACTTGGATGAAGTCCGGGAATAATGGACGCACATCTACCAACGTTAAGGCGTCTTGACCGAAATTACTTAATCTGATGATTAAGGCTATGTCTTTTGATGAGGGGAGAGCCTCAGCAACATCCCCCTGATAACTCCACTCAACTCGACTAATCCTCAAAACATCTTCAGAGACTAACGTCGCAGTAACGTTTAAGGTGAGGTTAAACCAGTACTCAGATCCTCTGTAGGTAGCTAAGCCCTCAAGATAGACTTCAGTAATGATGACGCCTTCTGGGAAGTCAGACACGTTAATTACTATGTTACCGAAAGTCAACGTAGCGATACTACCGTAATTCATGGGGGTCTCAAGCGTCGCTATCACGTAATCTCTGCCATCTCTTGAAGTGAAACCTCTTGGGAGCTTAAGTACTGCGATAAGGGAGTTTATCGTTGCTAGGTCTCTGTTCTGTAGTGTTATAAAGACTGTTACTGAGCGACTCTCGCTGTACGCTGCGCCGTAACTCCACCCACTATCAACGACTACGATATTCGGTGTCTTAGGCGTGCTAATCACTACCGTAAAACTCAGGTTAGTTTCTTGTTCGTACGTGACCCCGTCCCCGGTCCTGGAGGTCACGTTGATTCTTATGAGTCCCTCGTAAGAACCTGGACTCGTTGTTGGTGGGATATCAACACCGCTGACTACTAAAACGTACGTACTGCCTTCAGGTATTGTAGGTATTTCAACCCTGAACTCCTCAGGCATTAGAGGAGGTTGAAGCGTTAAGATCCCGTAACCACTAAGCACGTCGGAATCGCCGGAATTCTTTACACGTATGTTTAATGTGGCGCCCTGAGTTCCGGGAAAGACTTGAGAAGACCACCAGACATCAACTATGGATAGCTCTACTACTGGGTAGTCACTCACGTTAACGTATATGATGAATTCTACGTGATTAAGCGTCTCGCTAGACCCGTCAACGACTCTGTAAGTAACGTTAAGTCCTAAACCATAACTACCTGGTAATACGTAGTCATCTACGTTGAGCCTAGTTCTCAACAAGAAAATCTCTCCCGGAGTAAACTCGTAAGACCAAGACCCGTTAACTGAGTAAGCGGGGACACATGATTGGAACCCTGCCGAGAAATGAAAGCCTTCAGGCAAACTAAAACATCCTTGAACACCTCTTATACTAAGAGATTCATCGTTTCTTATCTCTACGGAAACCTCAACGTTTTTGCTGCCTGGGTAAACCGAGGTATCGCCTGCCGCGTTACGCTGTGTTACAGAGACGAGACTAAGCCCTAGTGAATCTCCTGAAACGTTCAGAGTTAGTGACAGGCTTGAAATAACCGAGAATATCAATAGTATTAAGGGCACGCAAGCGTTTAATAACCTTGACTCCTTCACTCACATCACCTCAAGTAGTTTACTACGTATTAAGAGTAAAAAACATGGTGGTGAAGACGTGTTCGCTGGTAAGGGAACGTAGGTTAGAGAATATTCTTAGTTTGCGTGGCGAGTTTACTTAATTTCTTTGCTTAAGACGCACTCGTTCTTGGACGGTAATCTCATATCTCTGATGATGCCGTCTCTTATTAAGTATATCCTGTTTGTGCAGTTAGCTACTTCAGGATCATGCGTTACTACTACGATGGTTTGACCCCCAGCGTTTAATTTCGTGAAGGTCTCTACGACTGTTCTAGCTGACGCCCTATCTAGGTTTCCCGTAGGTTCATCCGCTAATATTATCTCGGGGTTATTCACTAGGGCTCTCGCTATAGCTACTCTTTGCTGTTGTCCTCCCGATAGCTGAGTTGGTTTCTTAACGAGCCACTCGTCCTCACCACCGACCGCTCTAAGAGCTTTCAAAACCATTTCACGCCTCAAGCGTGGGGGTATTCCGGCAGGTATGAGAGGTAACTCTATGTTCTCGTAAACCGACATACGAGCAACCAAATTGAATTGCTGGAAAACAAAACCAATTTTCTTGTTTCTAAGTCTTGCCAGAGAATCTGAGGGCAGTGCCGACACGTCAACTCCGTCTATATAGACTTTACCTTTAGTAGGTCTGTCTAGCAAGCCGATAATATTTAGTAGCGTGGTTTTGCCAGATCCTGAGGGACCCATTATGGCTATGAATTCACCCCTCAATATACTTAAGTTAACTCCCCTCAAAGCCCAAGTAACTATATCGCCTACTCTGTAGGCCTTCCACACGTCGACTAACTGCATTATTACGCTTACTTCATCACTCACTTTCCCGCCCTATCTTCTTAAGGGAATAAACTTAATTAAGTGATTAATTTTTAAAACAAGACCGCAACCATTATGGGGGGTCTCGTTGGAGGTCATCATGGCATTGATTGCCGGAACTCTCGTAGGCCTACTACTCAATAAGACTCTCAGTACTGAGAGGAACCAGCGGTTCACACACACTATAGGAAAACTAACGCTTTCCTTGACTTACGCTCTAGTATTCTTTATTGGGTTAAGGATTTCGCAAGTTTTGCCAGATATATTGTCAAGAGGGCAACACGTTATTCTAGCTCTGTTAGCGTTCTCAGCCATACCTACCGTAGCTAGTTTGGCAATCTCATACCTAGTGTTGAGGGGTTAACCATCATGATTAAAAAATTCGGAGCTTCAACCCTTACTTTACTCTTCGTAGCAGGGTTATTGACAGGTCTGGTCACGAACGTTAAAACAAGCGAGGAATTCTTATGGGCTATTTTATTAGGTTTAATATTTGCTGTAGGGGTTTCTATGGGTTTAGAAGCAGATAAGATTATTTCAATGAATAGGAATAAAATCTTTAGGGGACTTAAGCTAATCTTAGCCACTATTACGGGTTCTTTGGCTGGCGGTGTAATAACTTACCTCTTGCTTGGTGACCCAGCCTTAAAGTACTCACTAGCTATTTCCGCTGGTATGGGCTGGTATAGCTTTACAGGGACCTACTTAGCCAGTATAGACCCGTACCTTGGGTTTCTCGGATACCTATCTAACGTATTACGTGAGGTCTATACGTACATCATGTATCCCTTACTAGGTAAGAAGCTAAAGTACTCTTCGATTAGCTTAGGTGGTGCCACGACTATGGACACTACATTACCGGTAATAGCATCTATAGGGGGTTACGAAGCGGGAGTTTTAGCGTTCGTTCACGGAGCTTTCCTGACTCTATTAATACCTATCATTGTGCCTGCTTTAACGTAGTCTGGCAAGATATACTGAGCTTCAGCCTATCCTAACGTAATTGCTGGGTTTAGCATAGATGTTTCCCCCTACGTGGAGCAGTATCTCAGCTTCTTCCGCGAAGACGTTTTCTTTGAAGTATTTTTCGTCTACGTGGACTTTAAGACTCTTAAACAACATTAAGGAGTGGTCCTCGAAAGGTAGCTCATTAATTAATACTCCCTCAACGTATGCTAGAGCGCCCCTGATGTGCGGTACCTTCACTACGGAAGATTCCTCTAGCTCTAAACCTAACTCAACCAACTTATTCTTTAATTCCCTGCCGGAAATACTGCCTACGCGGTGGACCTCCTCAACAAACTTAAACGGCATTATGTTCAGAGTTATTTCTCTAGTTTCTTTGATGTAGCTGTACGTCAATCTCCTAGGACTTAAAGACACGGAGAAGATGAAGGGGTCTACGTTCACTGGCATAAACCACGACACGCTACAACCGTTGACTTCCCCGGTCCTTGACCTACTCACGATGACTGACACGGGCCTTGGATGCATGATTCTAGCTACGTACTTACTCAAGGACAACCTAACCACCTCAAACCTCCTTAAAGAGCTCTGAACATATCTTACACGTGCTTGTCTTGAGTCCCTCATCCACTAACGAATGATACTCACACAAGTAACCTCCACGAAGTAGCTCCGCAGCTAACTTACTGATAGCTAACTCTAAACTCTCGCCTTCCAAAGACTTCTTCTCGATCTCGTCGACGAGGTTCCTAATCCTAGACTCAGCGAACTGTATGCTACCTAAATCAATATCTAACTTCTTACGTCTTGAAACATATTTAGAAATAGAAGACTGTGAAATACCTAACAACTCAGAAATCTTTAACTGATTATACCCATACTCAAAATACAGTATCTTCACTATCCTCTGCTTAATAGCTGGAACAACATACCTGCTAGCAAAGTCAAACATACCAACCCTAATCAACATAACACACCAAATACTACACGATTCACCGGTTTATAACTTAACAAGCAACTAAACAATGATTGCTGAGACAATATTTTAACTCTGTTAACGTATAAGTAAAGGTGGTGAACGTGAGTAGCGAGTTAAGAGAGAAAATAATTGAGGCTTTAAAGAATGTCTACGACCCGGAAATACCTATCAACATATGGGATCTAGGACTCGTGTACGACGTGAGAGTTGATGATGAGGGAAATGTTTATGTCTTAATGACGCTAACAGCACCTGGATGCCCCCTAGCGAATACCCTAACAATCAACGTAGAAGACGTTATAAGAGGTGTTGACGGTGTGAATAACGTTACGGTAGAGTTAACCTTCAATCCTCCATGGAACCCTAAGAAGATGACGCCTGAAGGTAGAGAACTGTTTAAGAAATTATACGGCTACGACATAGTAGAGTATTGGGAGAACGTTTACGAGAAAAATCCTTGACCTCCTAAACCAAAAACTAAGCTATACTTGCTGAAGACCTGGCGTAGGGGTTTCTTGCCTTACCGGAGGCTTCCAAATAAGCCCAAGTATTCCTCCAATTAACCCTAGTATGAACCCTATGAAGAACCCGCCACCCACTATGAAGAGACTTAATATAGAGAAGACTAGCACTAAGATAGAACCGATTTTCACCTTACTAGGTTCTCCTGAGTAGATCATGACAGCACCAACTAATATTAAGATCCCGAAAATCAAGCCGACAACACCGAAGATCGCGATTAAGGATCCTATTAGTTCTAGTGGATATGGTATCCCGGGCACGAGTTCCCCGCTTATAGAACTTACGAGACCTGCAGCAACAAGCATCAATATACCTGTTAAGAGCACTAGTATTCCGCTAATCAACGATAAGACAAACGCAGCGGTAGGTCTCTCGCCCATTAAGATAACACCCCATTTATTTACTATGTTATTAAACTTAATAAGTTTTCTGAGCCGTCCTCATTACCGATAATGAGGTTGAATTACGTGCTTAAAAGATCCAATATCTTTTCTTTGTAGTAATTGAGGGCTTCCCTCACGTAGTCTTCGCTTATGTTACCGAAAGGCGATGGCGTTTCGAAGATTCTCTTAGGTGGTTTGAGGTCTTCTGGACTATAACCTAGCCTTAGTTTAAGTTTGAGTTTCTCTTTGTAGATCTCGAGACCAAGTTTCCTCAGCTCTTCCTCACTCATCTTTAATCCGAGTGGTTCCAGAGCTCTTGAAACTGTGGAAGGCTTGTAAACGCCTCTTGAGAAGAAGCACACGACTAGGGAGGATAGAACCTGCCTCCAAGCCTCTTCCTCAATTAACTCATCTATTAACTTTCTTGGTTGAGGGTATTCTTTGCCAACGTATTTCTGGTCTATTGAGTATCCGGCGTTGTCTAGGTGGCTGTGTCTAAGCCCTATTAAATAACCTATGTGTGCTCCAGGCCCCGTATGATAACCCGGCATCTCATTACCTCCGAACACTAACGCGAATTCCGAACCACCATAGACTTCCGAAGCCTTCTTGAGGCCCATAGCTAACGTCTTGTAGAAGTTATTTGGTTGCGTAACTAAGTATTTAACCATCTCTATGTATGTCTTCCAATCACCCCACTCAGGCCTTACTATCGTGTCTTTCTCGCTAATCAATCCCTTCTTGAAAGCTTCGGTAGACCAGGCTAGCACGACCCCAGTACTCATAGCGTCAAGACCCACCACATCAACCTCCTCTATAAGTCTGAGTAAGCCCTCCCTATCTTTAATCCCTAACATGGTGCCAAGAGCGTATATGGGCTCGTAATCGTATCCTATATATCTGGTAGTATAGAAGTATTTCTCGTGCGGGTATCTCTCTCTTATGACCGCTATGTGAATACAGGCTACAGGGCAGTGAGCGCATGCAACCCTCCTAGCTAGTGAGTACTCAGCGAAGGCCTCACCACTCACTTCCTCAGCACCTTCGAAAACATTGGACGTTAAGTTTCTGGTAGGTAGTCCCCTAATCTTGTTGAGAGGTAGCACGTTGACCGGGGTTCCTAAGTCATGGTATTTCTGCATCGCCGGACTCTTGGTGATCTCATCAAATAATTCCTTGTAGACCTTCCTATAATCGGATATGTCAGCTACCGGGATATCCCTCTTCCCACCCACTACTATCGCCTTAAGCTTTTTGGCTCCCCAGACAGCTCCTAAGCCTAACCTACCGAAATGCCTATACGTCTCGAGAATGACTGACGCGTACCTAACTAGCATCTCTCCTGCTTTACCGATCCTCATTATAGATCTTAACCCAGGCCATGGCTCCCTCTCTCTCAAAACCTTACCTATGGTTAGAGAACTCCTCACGCCCCATAAAGCGCTGGCGTCCTTGAACTCCACCTTACCGTCATGAATCGATAAGTACACAGGAGTCTCACTCCCTCCTTTTATGACTATCGCGCCGAACCCTGCCATTCTTATAGCTACCGGAGCTCTCCCACCGGCGTGAGACTCGCCTAAGTTGCCTGTCAGAGGAGACTTAAACATCGCCACTACCTTGGAGGCGGTGGGGTAAACCCCCGTGAAGACCCCCACAGCCAGTACGACAACGTTTTCAGGGCTGAGCGGGTCTACCTCAGGGTTTAACTCTTCTTTAAGTAGCTGTGTAGCGACTCCAGTCCCTCCTAAGTACTTAGTAAATAACTCAGGCCTGCTCTTAATCCAGAAAATCTTTCTGGTCAAGTCTATGTAGAGCACCTTACTCAAGGCTTCATCAATTACCGCGCGTGCGCTCATCAAGAATCAACCTCCTCAAGTGCTAAGACTCCGTAAGGGCAGAAATCAACGCAGTAACCACAGTAAGTACATATGACCGGCTTATTTAGGTAGACATTCCACTGAACAGCTCCGAAAGGACACGCACTCCTGCAATTACCGCACCCAATACATAGGTTAGGATTCAGTATGACGCCACCACCCCTCCTCAAGAGAAGAGCTTTAGTAGGACATACCTTAGCACAAGACGGATCCTTACACGCCCTACAAACTATGACTGAGAACCCTCTCTCAACACCGCCCACGCTCCTCACGTGAATCGCTGTGTAACCCAGTCCCGCGTCAACGTACCTACGCGAGCAGGCGAACATACAGGACATGCAGCCAACGCAGAGGTCTGGATCTACAACAACAAGCCTCTTAAGTTTAGTTTTGGGGATAGTACTCAAGCATTTCACCAATATCTAATATCCAAAGATAATTTTAAACGTAATACGGTTTTTCAAGCATGATGTAAATAAACTCATTTACTAATAAGGTAAAAACTTATAAATAGTTAAATAAAGTGATTTACGATGGCGTGAGCGGTGACGATCATGATGAGGAGAAACACAGGAATTATGCTCGTGACCATCGTAGCGATTATAACGATAATGTTAACAACGTATTTGACTACTCAATCCCCAACTCAAGCAAGTGTTTCTTTAGGGGTAGAATTCAACGCGCACGCTACTCCCTTTTTCGTATTATTTGATGAAAAGAGTTTTGAAGAGAATAACGTCAACGTGACTAAAACACTACTGTTTAGAACTGGTATGGAGTTAGCGGCAGGAGTTGCTAGGGGGGACGTAATTGCTGGGCAGGCTTGCTTGGGACCCATAATAATGATGGTGGATAAAGGAATCCCGATTAAAATAATTGGTAAGGTACATGACGGCGGTTTCGCTCTCGTTGTCAATCCAAACGTAATTAAAGACTTGAAGGATCTTAGTGGTCAAATAATTTACACGCCTGGTCCTGGAACACAGTCTTACTTCCTCGCACTAAAGATGCAAGAAAAGTATAACTTAAGCTTCTCAGAGATTAAGTCTCTGCCGCCTCAGGAGATACTTGCGGGCCTTATAGGAGGGTCCATAACAGCAGCTATCCTACCAAAACCGTATCCTGAGGTAGCTGAGTCGTATGGTTTAAAGATACTGCTTGAAGGCGCTGATGTCTGGCCTGATATGCCAGGAAGTTATATCTTCGTTACGCCTGAATATCTTGAGAAGAATCCTCAGGTTGTTAGGCAAATAGTTAAGCTGGTTGAGAGTGAAGTACATAAACTCTTGAGTGATCCTTCATACGCTGCCGCAAGCGTTGCTAGATGGTTAGGGATAAGCGAAGACGTTGCCATAAAAGCTATTCAAAGTATTCAATGGAGCACGGAGTTGGACGTTCAGCAAATTCAAGAATACATAGATTTCCTTTACTCTAATGGTGTGATTCGTGAGAGGTATGACGCGAGCTCTCTCGTGGTGGAGGTGCAGGATACTTGAAGATAGAGAAGGTTGTTTTATCTCTACTTATTTTCTTCTTATTATGGGAGTTTGCGGGCAGGATTAATATTTACCCGCAATATATTTTCCCACCATTTAGTCGCGTGATAGAGTCTTTTAGAGATATCGAGTATTTACGCACCGTCTTCGAGAATGCTGGACTCACACTAATTAGAGCTGGGTTAGGCTTTGTTTTAGGGACCGTCGTCGGTGTGGTTCTAGGGTTCGTTTTTGTGGGATTAAGATTGATTGAGTATGCGCAGCCAATAGCTACTATCTTCTTCGTCACACCTTCAGTAGCGTGGATTCCATTATTGATTTTGTGGGTTGGTTTAGAGCCTCTGAAATTGCCTGTAGCCGCAGCTTTCACCTGCACTTTCCCGCCGATACTCTACGGTATCATGAGCTCTAGCAGGACGGTAGACAGGGATCAGATAGAGGTTGCTTCTACTCTCGGTGCTGATTCCTGGACTATTCTTAGGGAAATCGTCATGCCCGTGACTTTCCTCAAGCTCTTACCCATAGTGAAGACTGAAGCAATAATGGTCTGGAAAACAACGATCGTGGTTGAGATGGTGGCTTTATCATCAGGTTTAGGATACCTACTACTCAAGTATTCTTTGATTATAGACGTACAGCATATCCTATCAACAATACTAGTACTATCCTTGATTATGGTGTGCGTTATTGAGTTAATAGATAATTTAGAGAAGAGAGTCGCCTTAAAGTGGGTTGGTGAGCAGCGTTGGTAAGAGTTTTGCTTAAGAATATCAGGAATTACGCTCTCCACGATATTACCGCGGAATTTTCTCAAGGAGAGCTTTCCACAATTATAGGACCTAACGGTGCTGGGAAGACAACACTCCTTAAAGTGATGGCTGGGCTAGTCCCCTACGAGGGTCAAGTCTTTTTCGATGATAGAAACATGAATGGGGTCCCCCCACATAAAAGAAACGTTCTTTACATACCTCAAAAAACCGGTTTATTCACACATATGAAGGTTCGCGATAACGTAGCTTTTTGTTTGAAGGTTAAGAAGATGAATGAGGAGTTAATCAATGAGAAAGTTAAATGGGCTTTGCAAAAATTATCTATTGAGCATCTCTCCGAAAGATATCCCTCCCAACTAAGTGGCGGGGAAGCTAAGAGGGTTGCGATTGCGAGAGCTTTAGTGTGTGGTGGCAACCCTCTTCTCTTAGATGAGCTTGAGTCAAGCTTAGACGCGGGTCTAAGAATTAACATATGTGAGGAGATACTGCGAATAGCTAAAGAGCTTAGCTTAACTCCTATAATAGTTACGCACGACCTAGAATGGGCTATGAGCAGGGCAGACAAGGTTTTTTTCTTATGGGAGGGGAGAATGCTTTACAGCGGACCCGCAAAAGATCTTGACCCCTCAACGATAGAGCCGAAAGCTCTGGCTTGGCTTGGGAGCGTCCTCGAAGTTGATGAAGTGAGAGTTAATGAGGGCGATTGTTATGCTCTCATAGAAAATCAGAGAATTCCTCTATATCCATGTGTTGAAACGAGATCCGAGGTTAAGAAAGTATATATTTCCCCAAACAACGCTTGGATAAACACACACGGTAAAATACAGGGAAGAGTCATAGACAAGGTAAAGCTTAACGACGTTGAAAGAGTGTTAATTAGTACGAGCAATGGAATCATAATCGCTAGGAACACTTACTCCTCATTAACTACCGGGGAAAACGTCCGTATTAGAATATCTGGTGCTGTCCCGCTGAAGGATAGGTCTCACTGACCTCCTGTACGTAACTTAACGTTTAAAGAGCAGTAGCTTAGGGTGGATCTGAGACTACTGGATTTTCTCTATTACAACTGAAAGCCTCGTCCTTTAGGGCAGGGATGGTCGGAAAAGTTTATAAGCTCTGTATTCGGTGATGTTCTTTATGACGATAATGTCGATGTTCGTGAGTCTCGGGAGCTACTCCCTAGCAACACTCAATACGCGAGCCAAACACATCAGGTTAGAATTATGCTCCCGAGACTATGATAGCTGGAACACCCATAACCCCGAGTCTCTCGAAGGAGGGATAGGGGTAATGGGCCGGAGACCCAGCCCAGGATTAAATCTCCCAAAGCAGGGAGATGTAATCCCAAACCTCCTGGTCCTAAGGGGAAACCCCGCCCTTCAGGACGGGGAGGAGGTCAGGGTCGTAATATCTATTGGTTTCGCTTTGT
>CAYZXH010000017.1:0-29946 GCA_964482405.1 uncultured Desulfurococcaceae archaeon
GGTGAATTGATGGGTAGGTATAGGTTGTTAGTATCCGTAGGTTTCTCCACGCTTTTTTCTCTAGCTTTAGTGTATGCCTCGCTCGAGGTCATCAGGATAGTTAATAGCTGGCTACTTGGGTTCATTCCTGACTGCGTGCTTTTATCTGATTTTCCTAGATGTCAGGAGCTAGAGTCTAGTTTAAGGGTTCTTGGTTACGTAGGGTTAGCGACTATTATTGTTATTGTGGGTGCTGGGTTCTTACTCAATAAGACTAGGTTGTCTTTGCTAGGATCTCTAGCCCTCTACCTACCGACGATAGGATACTTCGCTTTCACCATGTTCTTCTTGGCTGGTGTCGGTGTGTTGAGGTTGTTATGGTTCCCGTTCATAGATTCGGAGATCTTCGTTAGACTCGGCTTGATCACTTACGTCCCTACTTGGGTGATTAACTCCGTGATTACGTGGATCGCTAGGTTGGTGATGCCTGAATTAAGCGTGGATTTCTTTGTTCCAATAAGCTTTGCGTTCATGGTAATTGGGCTCGCGATCTTCTTCTTAGGTGTGATGACGTGGGTGAACGATAAATTAAAACACAGAGTTCTGAGTAATGAGGGAGTGTATAAGTTCTCAAGACACCCTCAATACCTGGGATTCATAATATGGAGTTATGGTCTCCTATCCCTAGCCAGTGTGGTTGAGGAGGGTAGGGGGTGGTCCCCGCCAGCGCCGGGATTGCCTTGGCTAATAGCTGTCTCAATAGTTCTCAGTATAGCGCTGATTGAGGAGATTGAGTTGAGGAGGAGGTTAGGTAGTGAGTATCTTCAATATGCGGAACAAACCCCCTTCATCATGTTAACACCTAGAGCTTTAGGTAGTGTAATTACTTATCCAGTGAAAATCCTTATAGGTAAGGAAATTCCTGAATCGCGTGCGGAGGTAGTGGTCGTGATGTGTTTCTATCTATTGATTGTGATGATTACCTCATTAATCGTTTCATACCTCATTATCTGAGTAGACAGTTTTTAATCGGTTTTTAGGAATTCATGTGGTGTGTGAATGAATCTAGGGAAGATCGCGAATCTAAAATACGTTGTTAGGAGTGGGTGGGTGATAAGGGGGGTTCCAAACTCGGTTGCTGAAACAGTAGCTGCTCACACTTTCGAGGTAATGTTGATTAGTATGTACTTAGCTGATGGGCTGAGAGGTGAGTGTGCTGATATCGATGTCGAGAAGGTAATGAGGATGAGTTTACTGCATGACGTCCCTGAGGTTATGGTGGGGGATGTCGTGAAGCTTGTTAAGGCGAGAGCTCCAGAACTCTTCACTAAGATTGAGTTAGAGGTTGCGCAACAACTAAACTTAAGCAAGTATGTAGACATACTTGAGGAATTAAGTAGGGGTTATACCCTCGAAGCAAGAATAGTGAAGCTCTCAGACATATTAGCAACATATCTCCAAGGGATACGCTACCTTAAGACAGGGTATGAGGACGTAGGGGAGATAGTGTTAAACTCTAGAACCACTATAGCAGAAATGATTAATTCTTGGGTGCCTGAGGGTTGTAGGTCCCTGCTAAAAAACTTGTTAAGGAATATAGACGTTACCGTATAGTCACATTATGAGGAAATTAATACGAAAACTCCACTAAGGAATTAATGAATAACTCATCCACTTCATCCACCTTATCTCCCCACCCAACCCTCTCATAGAACCTTCTGATAACCTTCAGAGTATCAATTACCTTACTCTTATTCCTCAATTCGATCACCACAACAATTGTCTAAAAGAGGTTTTTATATCTTGTCGTAATGAGAAAAGCTAAGACACGACGCTAATCTTAGCTAAACTTTAAAATCTACATGAACTAGATCAGGAACTCCTACCCGCCCCAGCTCAAACAAAGAAACCGGGCATAAATGTTGAAAAATATAATCAGCTTTAAACTACCGTAATTATTATGACGGATTTTCTAATCATTTTTCGTACTTCTCTATTAGGGACGAGATTAGTTTATGGTGCTCCTCCTCGTTCTTAGCGAGAGATTCAGCCAGTTCCTTTAGCACGGGGTATGGTAGTTCTTGAGCGAGCTTCTTATAGTATTCAATCATCTCGCTCTCTATTAGTAAGTGATCTTTAAGAAGTCTCACTATGATCGCCTTCTCCCTAGCAGACGGTTTCAGCTCTTCTATTTCTTTCATTACTTCACTCTCTTTTTCGAGAGCTTCTTCATAAGCTTTAAGCATACCCTTGACTATCTCTTTATGGATTAGAGTCTCTATAGCTATCTTCTTAATGATTTTCTCAAGATCCTGCACTTCTACTCCCTGAAGTCTAAGTACTCGGATAGCGTGTAGGTAGGAACTTGTCGCGTTCTCCTCAATCTCTTGGCTTTTCTTAATTAGTTCGCGAGACATTTAAAACCACCACAGAATTATTACGTAAAAAGTTAATAAGTATATATGGAATTGATTGAGTTCTTAACCGCCGGGAGTCCCGTGAAATGTTGCTTCCTTCCAGACTAAATCCCATAGATCGCTCTCTGTGAAAGCTTCTCTTCGCACAATCATTTCAAGAACTTTCTTAAGTAGTGCGTGATGGTATAGCTCGTCCCTCAAGAGTGTTTCTAGGAAGAACTTAACAGCCTTATTCTCAACCCCTCTCTCCAGCGTTTCCTTCAGGTATCTGATCATTTGCTCCTCAGTTCTTATGTGGTACTCGATCTCGCTCGCAATCCTGTCTAACTCAACCTCACCTATTAAAGGTCTCTCACTCTTAAGCAACTCTGTCATCGCATCATATATCATAGAGTGCTTAAGAGAATCCTGAGCTACCGCAGTCATGACTACCTTAACTACAGGGTTCTTGACGTCTTTAGCTGATTCAGCTAATTTCTTGGAATACTCTTTCTCAAGTTTACTCATGTTCTCAAATGACACGTTACTCATACGTTCCCCCGTAAACTATATGCGCAAAAGACATTATAAACAATCGTTTCTTAATGACTGATTCTGTATTTTAATTATCCTTCGACAAATCTTGTCAGGGGACATTAAGTGGGTTCAGAGTTCGGTGGAGCGCGTGTAAGAAGGGTGCTTGATGGTGATAGGCTATATAATTCAGTTATAGTAAGACCCCCGGTCAAGGAACTCGTTAAGTGTGTGTCAACACATCCTTTAAGAAATACCGTCGATTATAGGTTGGCGGTTAAGCAACATGAGAACTACGTGAAGATCCTTCGAGAAGAGGGTATTGCGGTTTATGAGTTGCCGCGGCTTGAAGATTTTCCGGACTCAGTCTTCATACAAGATACTGCTGTTGTGAGGTCGGCTGTCAAGCGTGCCTTAATTTCCAGGTTTGGCGAGCCTAGTAGGAGGGGTGAAGAATTAAGTGTTCGAGAGTTTTTGAGTAAGATGGGTTTCGAGGTAGTGGACGTTAAGGAGCCGGCTACTTTAGAGGGCGGGGATGTTCTAGTTACTGATGTGGGCGTAATATTCGTCGGAGTTACTAGCAGAACAAACCTGTACGGGCTTGATGCTTTAAGAAATTTCTTTAAGGAGTTCAGGGTTGTCGGAGTGCCCGCAACTAAGGTGTTCCACCTACTCTCAGCAGTTAATTACGTCGGTAACAAGACTCTAGTGATAGTGCCTGAACTCGTTGATCTCTCCTACTTTAATGGCTTCAGACTCGTCCGCGTGCCTTTAGAGGAGGCTTACGCGGCGAACATGCTATACCTAGGCGATAATAAAGTACTCGTCCCTGAGGGACACCCTAAGACTGTCGAGATTATGAGGAGGGAGGGTTATAAAGTTATTGAAGCAGAGATTTCTGAGTTCAGGAAATGTGATGGGGGCGTAACGTGCTTAAGTCTACCACTCTACGAGGTCTAAAACCAACCATAAAGCTTTTAAATCATCACCACGTATAACTATATTGATATGTAACTCAGGTGTTACGCATGAATAGAAAAATCTTTAAGTTAGCTATAGTTCTGCTAGTAATAGCGATTGCTTTAATCGCTTTTGTGCCGCCGCAAGCAGAATTCATGCCTGAAGAGAAGAGGTTTCCGTACATTACCTTCCCGTTATTACCGCCTCTGCTCGCGATAGCTTTAGCTATGGCTACGGGCGAGATCATCCCAGCCTTATTCGCTGGTGTGTGGGTAGGTGCTTTAATGATTGCTGGGTATAACCCGGTGGGTGGTACGATACAGTTAATTGAGTGGTATATAGAGAACGCAACAGACTCTTGGAACGCCGCGATACTCCTCTACGACTTCGTTCTAGGAGCTTTCATGGGCCTCCTCTACACGTCAGGAGCTGTTCACTCAGCCGCACGATCAATCTCCTCGAAAATCAGGAGCGCTAAAGGCGCAAGCACTGCAGCATCCCTCCTAGGTGTCGCAGTATTCTTTGACGACTACGGGAACACAGTCATAGTCGGTAACTCTATGAGACCTGTAAGCGATAAACTCAGGGTTAGCAGGGAGTTCCTGAGCTACATAGTCGACTCAACCGCTGCTCCCGTCGCCGGCATAGCCCTCGTGTCTTCTTGGATTGGGTACGAGGTTAGTCTAATAAGAGACTCTATAGAGACTCTGAGAGAGCAAGCCGGGGCCGGGCTAATAAGCGCTGCTCCCGAGTATGAAGCGTACTATATGTGGTTAAACGCTGTTCCTTACCACTTCTACTCAATTCTAGCCATAATACTGGTGTTCCTTGTAGTCCTTACTAGGAGGCATTACGGACCAATGCTCCATGCTGAGTGGAGAGCGGTGAGGGAGGGGAAAGTGATAAGGGATGGCGCAACCCCTCTACTACCCACCGAGGAGGTTCTGGGCGCGGAACCGACTGCTAAGAAACAGGCTTCAGGATGGCTTTTCGCGATAGCCATGATAGTCTTAGTGATAGTTACCTTATTAGGTATGTGGGCTACCGGTGCCGAAGAACTCAGTAGGTTCTGGGAGACACCCTTCACAGATGCTTTAATGAACGCTGACACAGCTAAGGCGCTCTTCTGGGCCGGCATGGCGACATACCTCGTCACGTTTGCTTGGATATTACTAGGTCGAATAATGAGTTTTAGCGAGGTAATGAAACAGACGGTCAGAGGCATGTACCTGATGGTCTTGCCTAACACTATCTTGCTTCACGCGTGGAGTATTAAGTCAGCGACTGACGCAGTAGGCACCGCAGATTACGTGATTCATGGAGCGGTGGTAGCCGGACTCTCCGTATTTCTAGTCCCGCTGATAATATACTTAGCCTCAATGTTTATATCATTCACTACAGGCACTAGCTGGGGGACTTTCGGGGTCATGATGCCTATAGCTGTGCCCATGGCTTGGCAACTAGCTCTCCTGCAATACCCGGATAACATAGGCCTCGCGTATTTAATGGCTTTCGCCTCCATAGGAGCTGTTTTCGGCGGCGGTATCTTCGGGGATCACTGCTCACCAATAAGTGACACAACCATCATGTCATCCATGTTCTCCGCTTCAGACCACATAGATCACGTCTCAACACAACTACCTTACGCAGTTACCGCAGGATTCGTGGGTATCATACTCTACGCGTTATTGGCAGTAGGGATCACGAGTCCGTTAGTGCTTCTTCCTGTAGGGATAATACTGCTTATAGTGCTTCACAGAGTGTTGAACATCCTCTACTCTAGAAGAGCTAGACTGCCACCGGTAGTGCCTAACTACCCATGAAATAATCATTAAAACCTTTTTAGTTGAAGCTGTTTATATAGGTTCAGGTCTTTCTTCCCATGTGTTAAGAACATATTTTTGTTCTGAGTGTTATTTAAGTTAAAAACACTAATTCACTTCTCGAGAATTATTTGCCCTAGCTCTTCATAAGTGTTTGCGTCAAATATCCTTATTAGGCTTGAGGATATGGTGTATAATTCATTACCTACGTAAGCTATCCGCAAGCAGTACTCGTGAGGCAGTATTATCTCAACCTTCAGTTCGTCGTTACTATATCTTACCACTAAAGCTCCACTAGATACGTAGCCTACCGAGTAGCTTGTGATGGGAATCATGACCAGCTCTTTTTCAGGGTATATCGTTACCGCGTGGTAGTCTTGAAGTGCTTGAGACCACGCGAGGCTCACCAAGACTTTCGCGATCTCACTCATGTTAGTTGAGTCCGCGACGTTGAATAAGGATATCTTGAGAGACGTGCTCTCAAGACCAATACCCAACAACTTATTTCCGGGTAACGGATGTAGGTACTCGCTAAAACCAGGTATCTTAAGATAGCCTAATACTCGGGGATTCTCAGGGTCTGAAACATCTATAGCAAACAGGGGATCCACCTGTCTAAACGTGACTAGGAAGAAGACATTCCCTATCAATCTAGCTGCGTATATTCTCTCCCCACGTGCAAGACCCCTCAAAGAACCTACTATACTGAGGTTAGATAAGTTCGTTATGAAAACGTTGTTACTGACCTCTCCTGTAGGTGACACATATATTATGAGTCTAGGTCTCGTGTACTCGTAAGGAGCTTGACCCCAGCCACTAACCACCGGAACACCCCTAGTTACGCATACATTAGCTGAACACTCCTGAATAACTATCTCGGCAGCTCTCTCGGTGGTCGTCTCGTATTTCCGGTAGAGGTCGGGCCCGAAAAACACTACTATCGAGTAGTTACTGTCTGTCGTAGCGACTATGAAGTAATTATCTGTTTCCTCCATAGCGAACTGGTCAAGTAGGTGTCCTGAAACGTTAAATGATCCTCTCAGACTTATCGTGAGTCCTTCAACAGAAAACACGTAGAACGTGGTTAAGTCGTGTTTAGGCTCTTTATTAACCTCGCTAACTACTCTAGCGATCAGCTCCTTACGATCTTCTTCACCCATATTTAGGAGGTAGTCCTCGATTTTCTCACGAGCCGCGTCTAATTGTCCATCATCTATCAACTCACTTATCTTACTCTTTATGTCCTCAGGTAGGTGGTTAGTGAATTCTCTCAGAGTTAGCACGTACGCGTCTAGATAGCTAAATCCAGTTCCGCGAGCTACATAGAGGTTATTGAGAGACATGTAGAGCCAGCTACCGCTGCCCGTCATGAAGGTGTATGTCATGTAGTTTAGTTGGTCAAGGTCTAGCGCTAGTATCAGCGTGTAAGCTTCAGGACTCACGTCCACAACCACGAGGGTTTCCAGGGGTACGGGCTCCTCGTTAACTAGAGGTATTATGTGTTCGTGGGTAGGCGTGTTAGTTACTACATACAGGTAATTCCTTGAGAGCCTGGAACTCAGCATATTACCGGTCACTGTGATCTTGTTTAGTAAGACTGGGTTGCTGGCGTTGCTGATATCGAATACGTAAGTGTTCACGTTAGGTGTTCCAGGCGGTACTACGAAACACCTGCACTCTATCTCCGGGATTATCGGATACCTCACGTACGTCTCCGTAATAATCAATAGTTTATTCTTGTATAGGAACAAACCTCGAACATACTCGTCCAACACGAGCACGCTTAAAACGGTTTTTCCGGGTATGCTGACGATAAACACCTTACTGCCTGAAGCAACCACTATTAACTCGTTACTTACCTTAACTATGTCTGGCTCGTCAATACCTTCAACCTGAACATTAGTTTTGGAGGTCGTGGTTGTTTGTGGTGTCTCTCCTAAGCTAGACGCGAGTGACTCAGTTGCTAGAGGTAAGGCAACAGACTCAAGTGAAAATACCTGCACCCTATAGAGGTAAGTTAGCTGGTTAATTAAGGTTCTCAAGTTGGTTAGGGATTTCAAGAACTGAGATAATTCCTCGTAACTACTGAATTTCTTTAAGCCTTCTAAACTAATTAAGGAGATATTCGCTTGTTGCCCGCTGTAAGGACTACCTAACTGGTAGGTTGGCGTGAGAGGCTTGTAAGACTCGCTGTAAATGTTGCTCATTATGAAGGGTAGGGACGCGCCAGCGATTAAAGACGCAATAGCTAGTAAAGCGAAGACTTCCCGCTTCATTACATCACCTCACTTAATTCCTTGGTTTAAGGAATAGATAACCCTATAGTTTGAACACTAGTGTTCAAGTATTGGAACGATTAACTATTCTTAAGTTAAGTAACGTAGTATGTTTAGTGATAGTTAGTGATTGCTCAGGCAGGGGATTTAAGTAGGACAGCCCTCAGGATATACGTCTACCTCCTAGAGTCTAAAGACCCTAAGGGCGTTAGAGACATTGCCAGAGCACTGAACATACCTGTGAGCAGCGTACACTACCATCTCAAGCGATTAGAGGATTTAGAGATTATTGGTAGGAGGGGTGACGGCTACGTAGTCACTAAGACCATACATCTCGAGGGTTACGTCCTCTTAGGGAGGAAACTCATACCGAGATTACTGATATACTCACTGTTTTTCTTAGGCGTTAGCTTAAGTCAAACATACATGATCTTAATCAACAAAACAGTAACCTCAGATAAGCTATTATTGATGATCCTATGCTTAATAGCTTTCACCCTCTTCCTTCTTGAAGGCCTGAACATGAGGTCTAAGCTTAAAAGCTTATGATGGATATGGAAACACTTTAAGCGACGGTCCTCACTTATGTTTCCTACCCCTCAAGTAGAGGAGGGTGACAGCTAAGATGACCGCTACTAGAGCTGCTATAACAGCCGTGGTCACGTGAGTGTTTCTGGTTTCGGGTTGCTGTGCTGTGGTGGGGGTTTGCGTGGTTGGTTGAAGCGATATTAGAGTAGCCACTACCACATCGGCATTCTCATACTCTAGCAGTAACGTTTCATCGATAATGCTTATCGTCGGGTTTCCAGAATACGTTAGTAGCAGGAATTCTCCCGGTATGTATATGGTGCACTTCCCTTGAGGTCTTAATGTGAACTTAAGAATTACTTCATCAGTTACTTCAGAGTTGTTGATTATGTACGTGAACCTAACCCACTCAACACTACTTATCACGTTGATGATGGCATTACCATCTATTAAATCGACAGGTAGGGAGGCGCCGTCAGAGTCTACAGCGTAGAGAGTTGAGGCGTCGTAACCCGGTTCTAGAGGAACCTCCAAGGACTGACCTGAGACATTAGAGAAAACCAGCTCAACTAATACTGACCCGTCAGCGTTCAGGTAGTAGTTAGTTATGCTCGGCCGTACCGTGGCGTAGTAATCGCTAGCTGACGCGGGGTTGGTTGACAGCAAGAATAGGAGGAAGAGACCTGAAAGAACACTTAGTTTAAGGTACGTATTCATTCATGCTTCACCAATCAATTTGCGTGAGTGTTTCTTTTAAGTAATACTTCAAGCAATACAACCTATAAAAGCTTTTCAGTAGGTAATTAAGTAGGGGTGCCTCTGTTAAGGGTTTGTGTTCCGGCAAGTTCTTGCGTGGGTGGATTTTATGGGTTGGAGGAAATATAATTACTGGCCTAAAACATTCATCCCTGGTCAGAGAATACTTCACGGGAGTTCAGAATGGGTTTTCAGAGGTTGTTACTGGAGGTGGCTTGCCCCTAAAATACCTGAGTTCTCGAGTAAAGAGGAGGAGGTCAGGTTTCTTGAGGAGCTCCTGTCTTTTCTTCGTCAACACGTGAAGAGGATAGAAGAGAGGATTAACGAGTTAAGGAGCTCGGAGGGGTAGGAACGTGTTGCATCACGTTGCAACAGTGTTTCACAGCGTTGCTAATATTAAATACTGTAGAGATCTTTAGTGAGGTGAGACTCAGGTGAAGATCGGTAAGAACAAGCTCGTAGCACTCGCTCTTTTGTTAGCTATTGGGGTCTCAGTTATCCCGGCCACGGCAGTAGTTACTGCTCAGACCACTCAGCCGGTTGAGGGGACTCGCAGAGGTCCTGAACACGCTGTGGAGGTCTTAATATCTAGGGTTGAGTTACTGATTAGCAGGATTGAAAGCTTTAGTCAGGCCTATAACATATCATTAGACGAGAACATGACCTCACTCATTAATGAAGCTAAGAATCTCTTGAATGAGGCAAGAGAACTCAAGGATACTAACTTGACTGAGGCTTTGAGTAAGGTACTTCAGGCAGCTAGGTTAGTGACCCCGGTATACGTCTACGTGATCCAGAACCTGCCTCCGACAGTTAAGGACGACTTCGCTGTCAGGAGAACTGAAGCTCAGTTCCGTGTGAGGGAGAGGGTAGTATTATCGCTGAACGCCACGATAGGGTGGTTAGTCGAGAGAGGGGTTGAGGTCCCTGGATGGGTATTGAATAACATATCTAAAGCACTTGAGTTAATTGATGAGGGAAGGCAGGCACTCGCCGAAGGCAACGTTACTAAAGCTAAGGAAATCCTTAAGGAGATCGACGACATAATCAAGGACATCACTAAAGCTCTTAAGACAGAGTTGAGGGTTAGATGGGTTAAGGCCGTATGCGCTGAGAGAACCTTAGTAGCTTTGGTGGCTCAGGTTAACGCGTTAATCCACATAGTTAACGAGTCAGCCGAGTCTATAGAAGCAGGTGATTACGAGAACGCTACAGAACACCTTAACGCGGCATCTAGGAAAGCTGAATTCATAATAAACTTGGTGACGTCTTTGGAGGTATACGTAAGCAATGAGTCAACCTACTACCAGATCCTAAACTTAAGCAGGCAGATCGCCATAATATTGAGTGATAGCATAGAGGATGCTAAAACCGCTCTAGAAAATGAAGACCCGGACACAGCACTCATAATACTCTCAAACGCGTTAAATGAAGTACAGCCACTCTTCGATCAATTAAAGAGTTTAGCTAGATGGAAATACAGTGAGTTAGAGGAGGCTAAGCAAGTAATCCTAAGGCTTAGGGAACGCATTAGAGAACGCGTAAGTAGGCTAATTAGAAACTACGTGACGACAGAATTCCGACTCAATTGGAGGATAACAATGCTAGAGCAATCACTAACTGCCTTAAACATATTATACGGTAGCGGAAGAATAACGTGTCAAACATACTTAAACCTATTGAAAGCCATGAAAACATTCGTAGAGGAGCTACTGAACGCAATTCCTCAAAGCATGTATATGATTAGAGCTAGACTCAATAACCTATTAAACGACATCAACGCGTACATAAGTAACACAACTTGTTGATTTTTGAAATAAACAAAACTTAAATCACTCTTTAATCTAATAAAATTCACAAGTGATTAGCTCTAACCACCCTATATTTTAAGTTACCTACTATATTAACGTGAGGTATGTTTATGAGTCTTGTTCGCGTTTCCGGGAATATTCACGTCCTAGAAGGACGCACTAATTTAGGCGTGATCACGCTTGGAGGGGATGATTGTCTAGTTATTGACACGGGGATTAACAGAGATCAGGGAAGAAAATTGCTTAATGTTCTTAAAAGCGTAGGTCTGAAGATTAAAGCCGTCGTAAACACGCATTCCCACGCAGACCACATAGGTGGTAATAAGATAATTTTAGAGAGAAGTAACGCTGTTTTCTACTCATCAAGCCTTGAAAAACCTTTTATAGAGCTACCGTTGACGGAAGCGATCTACCTATACGGTGCTTACCCTCCTGAAGTTCTAAGAAAGCATTTGATTGAAGCTGAGGGGGTGTCGGTGGAGGACGTACGTAGATTAAGTAATGAATACCCGTTTTTGAGGGTAGTGGAGCTGCCAGGACATAGTGTTGGGATGATAGGGTTGGGGGTCGAGAACGTGTTGTTTTCTGCTGACGCGTTCTTTCCTGAAGAGATTATAGTAAAGTATAGAATCCCTTACCACCTAAACGTTCAGGAAGCGTTGAAGACTCTTGAGAAGCTCAATAATGTGGTTTTAAACGATTACGATGTAGTAGTTCCTTCCCATGGGAAAATACTTAATAAGGAGGAAGCCCGACAACTAATAAACAGTAATATTAAGGCAATAACTGAAATAAGAAATATTGTTTTAAGGAATGTTGATGACGGTCTCCCACTGAACGAGTTAATTAAGCGTGTCTTGAGGGACCTAGCACTCACTCCTCAAACTACTATTAACTATCTTTTAATAGTCTCAGCACTTAAATCATATGTTGCTTGGCTAGTTAACGAAGGACTCATAGGGCTGGCGGTGTCTGACGAGGAACTGTACGTTAAGCTTAAGTCTTAACATGTAGGCTTTTTCAAGACTAAAAGAGGTAATTCGTGAATTCATTTAGTAATTCTTTTATAGGTTCTTTCCTCTCCTCGCTTAGTGGTGGTCTGAGAACGGGTTCTATAGGCGCTCCCATAGATGCGAGAGCTGCTTTGACCGCGGCTATAGTTGAAGTTCCTGATTCTATCAGCTTAGAGAGCTTGAGGAGCTTCATGTAGAGACTATAAGATTTAGCTATGTCTCCTGAAAGCCAAGCATCATAGATACTCCTGTGAAGTTTGGGGACCAAGTTAGACAATGCTACGACTCCTCCGTCGCCCCCGATCATTAAGTTAATTAGGAAGTACTGGTCCAGTCCCGAAAATACTGAGAAGTCTTTTCTGATTTCCTTAACCTCCCACACTACTTGCTTAAGGTAAATGAGGCTGTCATGAGTTATCTTAATCCCTACTATATTGCTGTACTCAAGAGCTAACTCCTTAATCGTCTGCACGGGTAATGAGACCCCTGTTAACGCCGGGAAATGGTATATGAAGAGTGGTAAGTCTAAGGACTCAGCTATCTTACCGTAGTGTTTTTTGAGTTCCTCTGGCGTTAGCTTAAAGAAGTAAGGCGTTATGATTATGCCGCCATCAACCCCCACATCCTTAGCGAACTTACCGAGCTCTAATACCTCAAGCGTGGCGTTACCGCCGATCCCCGGCAAGACCTTAGTCCTCCCATTAACAAGCTCAACCACCTTCATTATCAGCTTTTTCTTTTCATCAAGTGATAGGCTGACTGACTCACCGGTAGTTGAGTTGGGGAAAACTCCATGAACCCCGCCTCTAACTAAGTGATTAACTAACCACTCAACCCCGACAAAATCTATCTCGTAGTTTTTATTGAAAGGGGTTATCATAGGAGTTATTATACCTTTGAACATAATTGAGGCCCCCATAATTATGCTTAAAGTAAGTATTTATATGTAGAAATACGTTAAAAGGACTGTGTATCTCGACACAATACGCTCAGATAAACCTCTATGAAGCCCAGACCCCTACCCTAGGTCAACTACCTTGTTTTGAGAGTATTTCTTCCAGATCTCTTAATTTCTCTAAGGCCTCCTTACCGACGTTCAAGTCTATTTTGAGGGGGGTTATCGTGACACAGCCCTCCTCAAATAAGCTCACGTCGCTCCCGGGTTCTGCAACGCTTCTTATGCCGGCTAGCCAGTAGTAATCCCTGCCTCTAGGATCCATGCTCTTCTTGTATGAAGCCTCCCACCTAATCTTAGTAGCCTTAGCTACGTGAATGCAGTTCCTGTACTTAACGGGAATATTAACCGATAAAAGATCTACTTCGTTAGGTAGTTTTCGACTAATAACGTACTCAACTATTTTCTTAGCTACCGTCATACAAGTCTTCTTGAAGAACTCTTGCTCAAAATCATCAAAACCCTCCACGTCAGACGAGAAAGCTACTGCCGGTATACCCATGAGCGCGGCTTCAATAGCTATAGCTACGGTACCGCTGTAGAATATGTGTTGAAGCGATAAATTATCACCTACGTTAATGCCCGATAAAACTAGGTCTGGCCTGAACTTAAGTATCTCAACTACTAAGTGTAGTGAATCTATGGGTGTCCCGTCAGTCACGTAGACGTGCCAATTAAGCCATCTCTTCTTAACGAATCTGAGCGGTCTGTTGAAAGTTATTTCCCGCCCGGTAGCCGACCTAGGAAACTCTGTAGAAGCTATGACTACCTCGCCTAAGTCCTTAACAGACTCTGCGAGAAGATAGAGACCGGGACTTAAATACCCGTCATCATTCAATACTAATATCCTCACTCACATCCCTAAGCATGTAGAGGGTATAAAATTAAAAAGTGCTTCGCGTCTATAGGAATAAAAGTAACTAGTTAGTGTTTAAATTAAATTGCTTGCATAAACCTAAATTATTAGAGGTTAGGGAGCTGTTGAGGATAGTGTTTCCAGTCAATGAGTTTAGAGGTCTTCAATCATTAATAGACGGGGAATTTAAGAACGCACGTTACCTAGTACTCGTCGAGTTACTTGAAGACGGGAGTGTAGGTGAGTTGAGTTACGTTGAAGTAGAGGATTACGAGTCCCCGGCATCATTGGTGAGGAGAAAGAATGGGGGTATAGTGATTTGTGACTCGATCGATGATTTCAGTAGAGCATACCTGTTAGTTCTCGGTGTCGAGGTTATTCAAGGTTTTAGAGGCACCGTTAAGGAAGGACTCGAGAAATACTTAAAAGGTGAATTAACACCTCCCTACCCTGAAACACTTCAAGAGGACGGTGTTTAAGAAGTGGATTGGAGGGGTCATCTAGGCTTTAATCTCTTCGTTATGTCCGTCCTATTCTACATGATGGGGTTATCGGGGGTGGAAGCTAACAGAATCTTGATCATATCCTCCGTTCTCTCTTCGTTACCAGACATAGATTTAAGACTTGAGTTACCCCACAGGAAAATAACGCATAACATCTTCTTCAGCGTAATCGTGTCTTTGGTAGCGGGTTACTTAGCTAGCTATCTAGGTTTTAGCTTCAGGGTAGTGGCTTTTTCGTTTTTAATAGCTTTCACAACACACTTGCTGTGCGATCTACTAACTAAGATGCCTTTCAGACCTCTATACCCACTCATCAAGAAACCCGTGGCTTTAAGGCTTTTCAGATCTAGCAGTAACGTAGTAAACACCTTCTTCTTGATACTAGGTATTATCGCGTATTACGTTTACATTACTAAGTATGGTTTCCTCATATAGTTTTTCTAGTGAATCTTAAAATTTATTTACGTAAAATTAAGTAATATTCTTGGTGTGGTTTAGTTGTTAAGAGATATAGCTTTAAGAGCTTTGAAAACGGCTGAGGTTCTAGGCGCTTCATATGCCGAGGTAAGAACTCAGTTATTTTCTTATGAGTTAGTTACTGTGGATAACATGGTTTTAAGAGAATTCTCAAAAACTTACAGGGTTGGGCTAGGTGTCAGAGTTCTCTACAACGGATGTCTCGGGTTCTCATCCACTAACGATTTAAGTGATGATAGCGTTAGGGAGACTGTTTCCAGAGCTATTGTCGCTGCCCGAGCCTCTAAGAAGACCGAGTCTTTAGGCGTGAGAGAACCTAGTAGGGGTAGGTATGTGTCTTCTTGGAAGATTAAGCCAGAAGACGTGTCTGACGAGGCTAAAACAGAGTTAATGATTAGAGTTAATAAGGCTGGGTTAAGCGTTGACGGGATAAAATCCTCCGTGAGCAGGCTAGGCATCCAGCATGACTGGAGATACGTGGTAAGTTCTGACGGCGCAGAGCTTGAGTATGAGTCGTACTTGATCGGGGTAGCACATCTTAGCGTGGCTGTCGAGTCAGGCTCTATGGAGAGAGTTTCTAACCAAGAATCCTCGGTGTCAGGCTGGGAATTCATTGAAGGGAGGGATTGGGAGGAATTCACGCGAAGCGTTAGCAAGCTCGCTAAGGAAGCTGTTAAAGCTCCGTTACCGCCCGCAGGGAAAACACGCGTGATCGCAGATCCAGAGATGGTTGGGTTAATACTCCACGAGGCTTTCGGTCACGCGACTGAGGGCGATTTAGTGGCTTCAGGTACCTCGATACTTAAGAATAGGTTAGGTGAAGAGATAGCCTCGCAGCTAGTTACGATCGTTGATGAAGGGGTTGTTGAGGGGGGTTATTACGTTCCTTTCGATGATGAAGGTAGTCTTAAGAAGAAGACTGTAGTGGTGGAGAGAGGCATACTCAAATCTTTCTTAACTAACAGGGAGAGCGCGGCACGACTTAATCTGCCCGTCACAGGTAATGGGAGAGCCCAAGACTTCACTCACATGCCTATAGTGAGGCAAACAAACTTTTACATGATGCCGGGTGATTGGGGGCTTGAGGAAATGATTAAGGAAGTTAGGGAGGGGCTCTACCTAGTCGGTAAAGGAAGTAGCGGGGGTCAAGTAGATACCGGCGCAGGCACATTCACTTTCTCAGCAGGTCCTTCAAGACTCATAAGGAATGGCGAGTTAGGCGAGCTCGTGAGGGGAGTTGTCGTATCAGGCTCCATACTCGAGACTCTGAGAGGCGTGGAGGCAGTAGGTAAAGACCTGAGAATAATTACGTCAGCTTTCGGAGGTTGCGGCAAAGATTCACAGATGGTGAGGGTTGGTGATGGGGGGCCGCATATCCTAATTAAGGAGTTAATAGTAGGTGGTGGCTGAGTATGGACTTAGAGAAGGTAGTTAAGAGAGCTATTGAGTTAGGTGCTTCAGAAGTCGATGTATATTTAACTAAGACTTCCGAGACCTTACTAACCTTGTCAAACGTCATAGACGCGTCCAAGTATACTAAGCTCTTTTCACTAGGTATAAGGGTGGTCGTTAATAAATCCGTGGCTGTCGTCGGCACTCAAGATCTGAGTCATGAGGGTATTGAGAAATCTTTGAAGTCTGCTATATCAATCGCTAAGGTTAGTTCCCCGGACCCTAACTGGGTTAGCATGAATAAGAGAATTATGGAGACCAAAATGAGCAACCTCTTCGACAAGGATACCGCGTACGCCACGCCTGAGGACCTGAAGCAGATAGCTATGGAGCTTCTCGACTCAGTTAGCGAGGGGTACAGAAACGCTAAGCCGGTTAGGGGGGCTGTAACAGCTAGGTCTGTTGAGATTAACTACATGAGTTGTTACGGTGGTCCTCTAACTAGGGCTGAGACCGTATCAGGTCTCTACATTTATGCTCGAGTTGACGAGGGGGGTAAGACCGGGACCTTCAGCGAGCACGATATTCAGAGAAGTTATAAAAAATTAAGAGCTAGGGATGTTGGTTACGAGGCAGGTAGCAAAGCGAGGGAATTCCTTGAGGCAGGGGAACTCCCTAACGGAATGTACGAGCTAATCTTACTTAACCGCGTAACCACTTCAATACTGTCAGTCATGATAACTCCGGCGATCTCTGCTTTAAACGTTCAACAAGGCAGATCCCCTCTTAGTGGGAGGGTTGGGGAGGAGATATTCTCCCAGCACGTGAACATAATAGATTTAGGGACATCGCCCGAGGCATTAGGTTCTAAACCTTTCGACGACGAAGGACACCCAACAAAAGATACCGTGGTTTTCGAAAGGGGGGTTCTTAAGACGTACCTCTACGATACTTACACCGCATTAAGAGAAGGCAGGGAATCCACAGGCAACGCTTTAAGGACTTTCTCATCCGCTCCAGTACCTCAACCACATCACCTACGCCTAATGCCCGGTAAAGCACGCCTAGACGAGTTAATCGGTGAGACTAGGGAAGGCGTGTTAGTAATGGATACTATAGGTGAGTGGCTCTCAAACCCTGTAAGCGGGCACTTAAACGCTACTATAACACACGCTTACTTAATTCGTGAAGGAGAGTTAGTTAAGCCCGTTAAGGGCGCTGTAATCACCTCAAATATCTACGAGCTACTTAAACACCGCGTTGAAACGATAGGAGAGGATTTGAGGATTGAGTACGGAATTTCGGCACCCTCCTTAAAATTCGGGAAGGTTAGGATAGCTGGTACGTGAAGATCCATGGGTTAGGAACCGCAAAATATTAATTTAGGTTAGAGATAATTAAAGTGCAGTGATGAGTTGAACTCCGCTGAGAGATGATTGGGGACTCGAGCACTGAGCACGCCTTTCAACCCGCGTAAGCTCAACGGAGGGATTTAAGACTTAATAATTAATTAAATTCGGTGGGATGTTAGATGGTTAAGGTTAGGGTAACCTACATAGGGTCTCTGGCAGACGTGCTCGGACTCCATACTGAAGTGATTGAGATATCATCAGATAACGCAGTCATCACTGTAGGAGAGTTAATTAAGTTCTTATGTTTAACGAGGCCGTCCTTCAAGACTTTCATGGGTTCCGTTCCTTTACTACATGTCTTCATAGATGATAAGGAAGCCTCAGCGAGTGATACCTTGAAAGAAGGTGATAAAGTTACGTTAATGCCGCCCTTATATGAAGGTGGCTAGACAGCGCATTCCTTAACGTAAGGAAAACTCTTAAAAAGGTTTTAAGACCCCTAGATCTATTAAGGGAGTCGTAACTAGTGTGGCTGCTACTCTCGTCGGTATATGTCGCGTTTTTAGGCCTTATCGACTTAGTTATAGACTTAATAGCTATTAATTACTATAGAGTTAATGCAACAACCTTAGGCTTGCTTGCCAGCTTGTGGATTTTCGTGTACGCAGTGATTTCAAGGCTTGCTTCTAGGGTAGCCGAAAATAAAGGGTCTAAACTCTTGATAATGGTCTCTATACCGGTAACGCTAACCCTCCTTGCTTCTCTATTCTCGCTCGGGAATTTCTACCACATCATAATATCTCAAATACTTCACGCGTTTAGTGTTGCTCTGGTTAGGAATAGTATCTCTATAACTATACTTAATAGTTTGGAGAGTGAGGACTGGAACTACGCTAATAGGATATTCTTTCAGCTCTCTATGTTCTTCGAGGGGATATTCCTCTACGCGATCTCCTCGCTCTCACTGACTTTCTTGATAGACTCATCAACTATTTTCTCAGCTATCTTCCTCTCAGCAGGTCTTCTTCTGTTCCTTCTTATGCCGTCTAGTAGGTTATCGCTTTCCAGAGACTTATTCAGGGTTGAGAAGAACGTTAATTCGTCACTTTCAACTATCAGTATACTCTCATCTATAGGTTATGAACCCCTATACACGCCCTCTAAAGCGAGAATGCTTTCAAGAATGCTAGAAACGCGGAATACCCTCTCAGTAGGTGATGTGTTAACGTCCGTCATCGGTTTCAGATTAAGTAATTCCTTCTTCTTCACACCCCTAGCCTTCATATTCCTCAGAGTCTTGGGGATGAGTAGCGAGTTCGTATTAGCTGTCTACGGCATCGCGAAGATCTTAGCGTCCGTCTCCTTAAGTTTCTTCCCTAATCATATGGGGAGGGGGCTAGCTGTTACGACGTTATTGTTAAGACTCTTGATAATGACTTTATTTGTGAGTTCAGTCTTAACACGTAGTTACGAGTTAATAATAGCTTTAACACTGACCTACTTATTCAACATAGCTTTAGACGCTAAGCTGTATTCCCTATATATAGAAGCTTCACTAGCTAACAGCCCGTCAACATATTCTATCGTATCTGAGTTATCAAACATGATCGGGTCGTTGGTCTCTGGTTATTTAATAGTCTTAGGAGGCTTAACCACGACCCTAGTCTCCATAACGATGACCTCTTTAGTTTCTTTAAAAGCTCTCATCAAGAACGGTTCTTAAGCTCGCCGCCCCTTAAGTGAGATTTTATAACTGATCAGGGTCTTCTTTTGATTCTTGTCCCACACAAGACTAGCGTGTTTTTATAAGCTTAATGATTGATTTCTATTTTAGTGAGTGATATGAGCGTGGATCTCTCGCTCATCCTGCCTGGCTTACAGTTAGGGGATCCGGCCGAGCTCATTATCAGGTTGTTGTTTATGGTTTGGGGTATTGCCTTACTCGTCTTAGGTCTTAAGAAGGTGGAGCCTTTGCTAATGATTCCCTTAGGTATTGGGATGGTGCTAGCTAATGCTCCCGCCCTACACCTAGCTAGGTATATGTGTGAAACCTTCACACCCAGCGAGTTCTTGAGTAGCGGCATAAGCGGGATTTCAGGACTTATTCAAGTATACAATATTTCGACGAGTGCGGGACCGGTAATCAGGGTATGTACTCCTGAGACTACGGCTCTCCTAGCATGGATTTACCACTTAATCGTTAGAACCGAGATAGGGCCTATACTCATATTCGTTGGTATAGGGGCGATATCGGATTTCAGACCCCTACTCTCCTACCCTATAAGCGCTTTGATAGGTTCGGCTGCTCAGTTAGGTATCGCTGTCGTGACCCTAGTAGCACTCTCCACAGGTCTCTTCACCCTACCAGAGTCTATGGCTATAGGGGTTGTCGGAGGTGCTGACGGCCCGACAACAATATACACGGCGACAAACATAGCTCCTAACCTCATAGGGCCCTTAACCATAGCTGTGTATAGTTACATAGCTTTAGTACCTGTTATACAGCCACCCATAGTCAGGGCTCTCGTACCTCGAAAAATTAGGGGTATGAAGATGCCTAAGCCTAGGGAGGTGGCCTCAAACGAAATATTGATTTTTTGGTTTGTAGTGATCTTAGTGATAGCTTTTCTGGTGCCGGCAGCCCTGCCCCTGGTAGCTGCCTTAGCTTTAGGTAATATCGTGAAGGAGTCCGGGATTAGCGAGGTTGTTGCGAGGTATGGTAAGACTATAGCAGACCCGCTCCTAGACACAGCGACTATATTAACCATGATAGGTGTTGGGTCAACCCTCTCCTACGACTTCCTGACTCAATTCGTGGAGGTTCAGACGGTTGAAGCCTACCTAGCCTTCATAGCCAAGGCGTTCATTATCCTCGGTCTAGGCCTGATAGCTTTCGCGGTGTCCACGGTGGGCGGCATAATGTTCGCGTGGGTACTCAACATAGCGACGAAGGGTAAGGTAAACCCAGTTATAGGCTGCGCAGGCGTTTCCGCAGTCCCTATATCGGCTAGGGTGGCTCAGAGAGAGGCTCAGTTAGTAGATCCATCCACCTACGTGTTATTCCACGCTCTAGCACCAAACGTTGCTGGAGTGATAGGGACAGCTATAGTTGCTGGTTACTACATATCTTACGTGAAGTACTTCCACACACCTTAAACACTAGCTCACTTCACTCTAAAGCGAGGCCTTCTATGTTGTGATGAGTCTTAAATTAAGGAATTAACGCTTTTAATCTGTGAGGAGTTATCATATCTGTGATGTGTCATGAGTCCCCTGAAAGGAAAAGATATAGTTTCAGCTTTTGATTTCGAGAGAAGCGATCTTATTAGGTTATTTGAGCTTGCGGAGGTACTGAGAAGAGAGATGGATAGTAGAGGCACTTTAGATTACGCGAGAGGTAAGGTGATGATCACCGCGTTCTTCGAGCCTAGCACGAGAACTAAGATAAGTTTTCAATTCGCTATGACTAGGTTAGGAGGTACTGTCATCGACTTCATAGAGGAGGTATCTAGTCTTAAGAAGGGTGAGACCGAGGAGGACACTATGCGCATACTAGATGGTTACGGACCTGACGTCATAGTCGTAAGGCACAGCAGGCCCTTCTTCCCCCACAGCGTTAAAGACTTCGTTAAGGCACCGATAATAAGTGGTGGTGATGGGACGAACGAGCACCCCACGCAAGCTTTGCTCGACGTCTACACTATGTGGAGAGAGTTCGGTAAGGTGGACGGTCTCACGGTCGGCATAATGGGGGACTTGAAGTATGGCAGGACAATACCCTCACTCTCATATATGCTAACAAGGTTTAATGACGTAACGGTTTACTATATAGCGCCTAAGCAACTTCAGGTAAGGGAGGAGATAATTAAGAAGATTGAGGGTAAGCTTAACTACTACTTAGTCGAGAACGTTGAGGAAGTAATTGAGAAGCTTGACGTGCTATACGTTACTAGATTGCAGAAGGAGAGGTTTGAGGACCCGCAAGAATATGAGAGGCTCAAGGGTTCCTACGTGATCACGAGAAGCTTGCTAGAAAAGCATAAGAAGATTCCGATAATAATGCATCCATTACCTAGGGTATGGGAGATAACAACAGACGTTGACACGTTACCTCAAGCCAAATACTTTAAGCAAGCGCAAAACGGTATGTACGTTAGAGCCGCACTACTCAAGGAAGTTTTAGGTGTTTAATCTACATTAGTTTTTAGGAGTGAAATATGTCCTACAAATACTTAATAACCGTTTCCGGTGAAATCCCGCTTAAGTCATGGCGGAGCAGGCCGCGATTTTATAAAACCTTAATTAAGAATTTGAGTGAGGTTCTTCGGGAATACGGCTCCACAAACTATAGTTTCAAGATCGTTGACGCCAAGATCTTGCTAGAATCTGATATAGACGTGTTAGAAGACTTGAGTAAAGTCTTCGGCGTAATGAGGGTGGGTGAGGTTGCTTTAATAAGTTTTAATGACTTAGAAGACCTTGTTAAGAAGGTGGGTGAGCAGACAGTAAGTCTTGTCACCAACAAAAAATTTGCTGTTAGGGTTAAGAGATTCGGAGCTCACGACTTCACCTCGCTTGATGTGGCTAGGGAATTAGGCTCTTTCTTAAAACCATACTCTGCCGGCGTAGACCTTGAGAATCCTGATGTTGAAATAATTTTGGAAGTTAGGGGTTCCATAACCTATCTTTATAAGAGGTTAGCTGAGGGTGTGGGGGGCCTGCCCATAGGTACTGAAGGACGCGCACTCACTTTGTTTTCGGGCGGGATAGACACGCCCGTAGCCGCCTGGCTCACAGCTAAGAGAGGTGTCATAGTTGATTTCCTCCATTTCTTCATGGGTTCTCCTAGTGCGTCACGCCTAGCCTTCATGGTGGCTAGGACCCTCACTAACAACTGGTTCTATGGGCATAACCCAAGGTTTTACTTAATCGACCTAACTCACGCCCTAAACTATATTAGAGTGAATATTAGGCGGGAGTTCAGGCAGGTGGTTCTAAGAACATTGATGTACTACTTAGCTTCCAAGATAGCTGCGGGGAATTACGACGCGGTGGTGACCGGTGAATCTATCGGTCAAGCATCGAGTCAAACGTTAGCTAACTTGAGTGCCGCGCAAACAGTGTCCGGCCTGCAACTCCCTATCCTAAGACCTCTAGTGGGTTTCGATAAGGAGGAAATAATTAATATTGCTAGGAGGATAGGTACCTATGAGATATCGTCTATAGTGGGAGAGCCTTGCTCAATAGCACCCTCCCGTGTCAGGACTAGAGTGACTGTGGAGGAACTACGCGACGAGTTTGTGAAGCTTCCTGAAGACCTGATAACCAAGACTTTAAGTACTCTCAAGAGCCTTGAAGTCCGAACCTCCAGTCTTGAGGACGTGATACCTGATAAGAGCGTGGTCGTTGATTACATACCTGAAGACGCGGTGGTTGTGGATCTACGTGATCTAGACTCATATCTTGAGTGGCACTACCCAGGAGCTCTGCATTACGAGAGCGTTAACCTGGAAGATCTGAGGGATAAAACGTTGGTTCTTTACTGTGATAGAGGGAACAGAAGCTACTTAGAAGCCTTAAAACTGCGTGAGAAAGGCTTTAAAGCATACTCATTCCTCAACGGGGCTGAAGGACTTAGGAGGAACTTGACGTAGCCCGAGAAACTTTGCTCTAATATTTAGGAAGCCCAACGCCACAGTCTTAACACTGCAGTTAAGACTCTCACACATCTTAGCGATTACCTCCTCCACACGCTTCTTAATCACGCTACATGAAGACATTAAATCAGCACTGCAATAAAGAACGGACTCTACTAAATTATTTTCCCTAACCTTTATTTCTAAGTCTTCAACACACTGGTTTCTTAGCTCGTCGACGGCCATGATTAGCTCAATATATGTCTTAAGTATGTCTGTGTTCACGTGCTGACGCGCATCACCCATTACCGGGAGATTTAAGGGTTTGCACTCCTCGTTAAGTGATTTCATGTATTGATTGAGGCTGATGAGGAGTTCTTGGATGAGGAGGTCTTGAGAGGTCCTAGTAAGTGATGATAAGACATCTGAATTTTTGAGACCTATTTGCAGCATTTTAGATACATGATCTCTTGCCTGCTTATATAGACACTTAAATAATCCTGAGACCTCGGCAGGATTCAAGTATCTCAACATAGTCTCATAAGCCTTCAACACGGAAAGTTGCTCAATAGATTCTAAGGATCCTTCTCTAAGCTTCCTTACCCGATCTACTGACTCAACCCAGCTCTTCCCGTATCTACGGATAAGGTATGCAGCGGCTACTGTTGCTGATCTCCCGTACCCCCTAGCACAATGGACATATACCCTACCGCCAGAATTCACCTTATCTAAAACCCACTCAACTATAAACACTAAGTCGAGTAATGGTGGGGACCTAAAATCAGGAACCGGGACCTCCAATACCTCAACACCGAAGCTTCTCAGTAAACCCACATCATACTTAACCTCGTGAGGGAATGTTAAGACTACCACATGCGTGTATTCCCTGCTTAACGCACTCAACTCACTATTATCTGGGGAGGGTCCAAAGAAAAACTCCCTATCTAAAACCACTACCTTCACTACTCATCACCTAATTCACTACATCTACTTGTCCCTTACGTAGACACCCCTGATAGGTATTTTGTTATTGCACCTAGGGCATTTATAGTTGCCTCCTTCTCTTAATAAGTTGAAGTCAATTACTCGGTAATTGTAGCGTGTTATGAGGGTCTTACCGCATCTAGGGCATTTAGTTGACTCAAGTTCCGGGATCCCTACGTTACCCACGTAGACGTATTCTATCCCCTTCTCCTTAGCTTTATCATGTATCTCTAGTAGTTTCTTCAGAGGCGTGCTCTCTTCCCTCCACTTATGTGCTGGGTAGTACCTGTTTATGTGTAGGGGGACTTCAGGTCCTAGCTCATTCACGTGTTCATTTAGGATCCAATCCACGCACTCATCGCTATCATTAGTTTTAGTGACTACTAGGTAAACCATCTCCACATGTCCTCCAGCGTCAATAACTAATTTCGCGTTCCTGAAGACCTTATTATGATCTATGTCAGGTAATGCTCTACTCATACTAGGACACCCCTTAATGTCTATACTCCATCCATCAAACCCGACCCTCACAAGCTCGTTTAGTGCTTCTATGCTTTGATATCCATTAGTCACTATCGTTAGGTAGAGACCCTCACGCTTAGCTAACGTAGCTACGTCTATCAAGTACTCATAGTTAATCGTTGGTTCGTTGAAACTTGCTGAAAGACCTTCATCACCTAAAGACTTAGCTAACCTAACTAGGTACGCAGGCTCTATCAAGGGCTCATCGCCGGGGTGTCTGAAACTCAGGAAGTGGTTTTGACACCAAGGACAGTAAAAATTACAACCGAAACCGGAGAACGTTAAGGCTGTGCTGTTAGGCCAGTAATGAAAGAGAGGTTTTATCTCTATCGGTCTGCTCTCAACAGCACTTAATTTCCCATACCCTACCGAGTAAAGCTTACCGTTTAAGTTGATGTAATTCCCGCAAAGACCTTTCATGTTTTTCTTCAGAGAGCATCTCCTCTCACACACTAAGCACGTGACTGACTCCCCGTTACCGAGTAACTTATATAACCTACCCTCAATCATGGTACCGAATCACTACTTCCAACAAGAAGGATTATTAGGAGCTTATTAACGACTCAATAGGCTGAACCAAGGCATCATGATATGTGTGGTTGTGTGAATATTAGTTGATCAAGCTTTTAAATTTTTTAAGTCTTTCTTAAATATTGGTGTCTTGTGATGATTGAGTTTGAGGAGTCTTTGAGGGAGGGGGTTCTTGAAGTCGCTAAGATGATGGCGCTCTCCGCTAAGACGGCCCCTAAAGCTAGGGGTATAGATAATATTGAAGTCAAGATCCTTAATACTAGGGAGGAGCTAGAGTTACTGGCTAGTAAGATGGAGGAGCTTTCAAAAGAATTCGGGGACTTTTTCCTCAGAGACGCGCAGAATGTGAGAAACAGTATTGCGGTGGTCTTAATAGGCGGTAAGATCATAGACCTAGGACTTAAGAATCTTAGAAGTTGGAAGATCGACGTTAGTGTAGTATGTTCCTTGGTGAACTTAGGTATAGCGGTGGGATCCGCTGTCAAGACCGCGTCACTCCATAACGTAGATAATAGAGTAATGTTCACTGCCGGGGTGGCAGCACAGGAACTAGGCTTGATTAAAGCTGATTACGTTTTCGGAATACCTCTCTCAGCCACATCTAAGAACATCTACTTTGATAGGAGATGGCCGCCGGCTAAGTAAAGATTAAGTAGAAGGTGTTTCAATAAATGAAGCTTGTTTTAAAGGTGTTTCTACTAGCTATCACATTATTCCTTGCCTCATACTTATTCACGAGCTTGTTCACAGTACCGCGCACGATGTTAGGGAACGAAGTAATTAAGTTTTGGTGCAGTATAAGAGGTAACTACACTTTAACCACGTGTGAGGAAATGCTGAATTACTCAAACACCTATCATCAAGTCTTATCACTCAGTCTCTTCTTGTTAGTTGTGGGTCTCACCTTAATCTCTACGAAGTTAAGGTACTCCGCAGCATTCCTCTCAATCGCTTTACTAGTTTTCGCTGGCGTTGTCCCACCGCAGGAATTAATATCGGGTGTTGAGTGGAGACTTATCCTCTTCTTAATAGGTAGCATGACCTTCGCTTACATACTACGTAAGTTAAGGGTATTTGAGCATATAGCGATTAAGATCCTGGGTTTGAGTGCTGGCTCACCCTATCTCCTAATAATACTCTTATCTCTCTTCGCTTGGTTTCTAGCTCTAGCAGTCGATGAAGTGACTAGCATAGTCTACGTGATAATGTTGATTCTCGACATAAGGAAAATAACTAGGTATGATGTGAGACCCTTAATAATACTTGCTGTCCTCGCCACTAACACTGGAAGTATGGCGTTACCAGTGGGTAACCCTATAGGCATATACGTATCTTACGAAGCACAATTAACCGTTAGCGAATTCCTCCGCAAAGCACTCCCCCTCTCATTTATTACCCTACTAGCTATGGTCTCAATCACTTACCCCCTACTTAGGAATTACCTGAAGCAACTTTCTTTAAAATTACGTAGAGAGGATATAGAGGCTATGAGAACCAGGCTATACGCTGACCTAACCTTACAAGAACGTAGAGTTATTAGATTTGGTAGCATTCTGCTCATCGGTTTCTTAATAGTGATATCTTTAAACGGTCCCCTCTCCGAACTAATAACGCTGATAGGAGGCTCCTACGTAGATCCTCACTCACTACTCTCTTTCACACCTTACATATTCATAGTTCTATCGTTAACTCACGTGAGAGCGGAAGAACTAGAGATCTTCATAACTAGAGGTGTTGAGTGGCCCTCCATATTATTCTTCATAGCGTTATTCATGTTAGGTCATTCACTGCTTTGGAGTGGCGCAGCGTCTAAGATTGCTTACTTAAGCCTCTCAGTAGTTGCTAGCGGTTCTAGCATAAATTACGGCTTCCTAAACACGATCTTCTTACTTTTAGCAACGATACTTAGCTCCGTACTCGACAACCTATCCGTCATAGTAGCGATGACTCCGGTAGCTAAGATAGTGAGTGGTCTCACAAATTCTAAGTCTGTGTTCTGGACACTCCTTTACGGGGGTACCTTAGGCGGTAATTACACGCCAATAGGCTCTACAGCTAACATAGTAACTCTCGGTATATGTGATAAAGCTAGGATACACCTGAATTGGTCTTACTGGCTCAAAATAGCTTTCTTAACAACAACGTTACAGGTAATCATATCCTTACTGTGGCTATACCTAACCTTCTAACAGGTTAGAACATCACCGGAATTCTTCGAAAGAAGCTGAACGTTGAGAAAACAGTACAGTGCCGTGTTTTAGGTTGTCAAGGCCTTAACGAGTCCTGGAGGCGTGTCTATAGGTCTTCCAAGCTTGCTTCCCAGTCTATAAGACAGTAGTTGTAGGGCTACTGCTGTCGCGATAGGCGATATTATTTTGTTGACGCGCGGCACCATTATTAAGTCTCCGATGCCTTCCTCATCAGACGTTATGGTGATTACCTTAGCTTCCTTAGATAAAGCTTCCTTAGCTACCTTATTATAAAGATCCAGCGCGGACTCCTCAACAGGTTTTATGAGTATTATTGGGTAGCCTTCCCTGACTAAGACCATGGGTCCGTGCCTGACTTCCCCAAGTTGCAGTCCCTCAGCATGTACTAAGGCCGTTTCCTTAAGTTTGAGCGCTCCTTCAAGAGCTATAGGATAGTTTATGCCACTACTAGATACGTAGAGGCTCTCCCAACCCACTAGCTCGTCCGCAATCATAGAAACGTTATTATCGATTGCGGGCAACCTGCTTGATAAGTCTCTAGCGAAGTTTCTCAGCTTATCGTATAGGTTGTCTAAGTCACTCTTCTCAGCTAAGCCCGTGTGTAGCCCCGTGTATACAGCGAGTATAGCTGAAGTAGCAAGGGTTGAGGTGAATGTCTTCGTTGCTGGCACAGCCATCTCAGGACCTGCACCGACAGGTAGGTACACGTTAGACTCTAGCGAGAGTCTTGAGCCAACCACGTTAGTAATCCCCACCACAACAGCCCCCCTCTGCTTAGCTAGCCTAACACTCTTGATGACGTCACTTGTCTCACCGCTCTGACTTATAGCTATGATGACGGTTCCCGTGGATACGTTGTCTAACGCGTAGTACGGGAACTCGGCAGCACTTATCACGTTGACAGGTATGTCCGAGAACTCACTGAAGTAGTAGGCAGACACCAGGCCGGCGTGTAAGCTGGTACCAGTACCTATCACGTAAACGTTTTTAGCTCCGTAAATTATCATTGAGGCTAGCCTAAGGTACTTATCCATCAGAGTATACGTGGTTTTCATTAGAGCTTCCGGGATTTCATAGATTTCTTTCAGCATGTAGTGTGGATATCCGGCCTTCTCGAAGGTTCCGGGAGGGTACTTAATCCTCTTCTGTATAAACTCCCTAACCTCACTCAACGTTCTTACGTCAAGAACCCTCACGCCCTCAACCCCTACTTCAGCTAAGGTATCATCCCCTAACACGAGAGCGTCTTCAGAAAGACCGTAGAGACTCGGCATATCGCTTGAGACATAATAGCACTCACCTCCCTTACCGAGCACTATAGACTGCTCGTTATTAACCACGTATATCTTATTACTACCCTCAATCAACAAAGCTATAGAGTAGATACCTCTCAACTCCCTCACACTTCTAGCAATCGCTTCTAGGAGATCAATACCCTCCCTCATGAAGTCTTCTATCAGGTGTGCGAAGACTTCCGTGTCAGTTCTGGAAGTAAATACGTGACCCTTCCTCTCCAATCTCTCCCTAAACTCCTCGAAGTTTTCTATGACTCCGTCGCCCACGACGGCTATCTTACCCCCACAGTCAGTTAATGGGTGGGTATTTTCGTAAACAGGCCTGCCCCTGCTGGCATATCTTACATGACCTAACGCTACGTTCGACGGAACGTTATCTAAGTCAATATCTTTAGATGCTTCGTTGAGTGGTTTAGGGGATTTACGTATTATTATCTCACCTTTCTTACCTAGGTAAGCAAGTCCAGTCCCGTCATAACCCCTGTACATCAACCTCCTCAGCCCCTCCTTAATCACACCGGCAGGCACTTGAGAAGCACATACCGCGCCGAAAATCCCGCCCACGCGATCACCCCAAGACCTAATGACTCACTCAGTAATATCATTAATTACCGCTTTAGTAAGCTTAACCAGGTCCTCTGTCCTCAACTCTATCAAGGTATGCGTACTACCACCCCCGCCCACCACCCTTTCATGTTTCAGAACGTCTTTATCCATATACGTCATCAGTCCGTGCCCGACCGGCGGTAAAGCACCCACAGAATATCCCGTGATCTTCTCCACCTCCCTAGCTTTAGCCATCCGCACCCTACTACCAACTACGGCAGAGAACTTACTCAAGTCAAGTTTCTTATCACCGGGAATAATCACTATTAATGGTTCACCACTCTCACTAATCACTACCAAAGTCTTAATTATCCTCTCCGGGCTAGTGCCTAACTGCTTAGTCGCAGCCTCCACAGTCGCAGTATGTTCAGGAAACTCGTGAAAACAGTGCCAGACACCCTCACTCTCGAGAAGTACCCTCAAAAACTCCTTATCACGCCGCTGAAACACCAACATTCATCCCCAACATAAGATAGGGTGAGACTACTTAAGTGTATTTTTGTATTATTAGTGGTTAGATTTATAATGTGTGAAACTTGTGTTTTGTGTGG
>CAYZXH010000018.1:0-29113 GCA_964482405.1 uncultured Desulfurococcaceae archaeon
CCTATTAAGGAAGGTTCTTGATTTACCACACCATATAATAAGATTAGGGAAGAGATTACGAGGATATTAGAACTCAAGATAAGTAGTGACTTATTCAAGCAAACCACCTCACCACTAAGGGCTTGATGAGTATGTCTAGGTTATTCATGTAAGGAGTTTTATTCATGTCTTTCTCATGAAACACTACCTTAACTAAGAACAAGAAGAGATTACAGCAGAGCACGTAAGCGTTGACGTATAGTGCTGGATTCAGGTATATGGTGAGAAAACTTGGGAAAACAAAGTATTTAAAGACTGCATTCAAGGAATATCGTTCCCTAAACAGTCTGTAAACAATGACGTCCGCTATAGAAGCTAGTGAGTACCTAGCTGGAGTAGCTAAACCAACCCAAATACCTAGTAAGGCACTGGCCAGCAAAACAACGGGTGTAGCGTTGTTGAACGCTTCCCTAACGCTCTGGTAATCCCAGTAAGAACTCATTAACGCGAGTAGTGCACTCAGTAAGATTAAATCAATTAAGTAGTCTGACAGATCTAAGATCTCAAAGACTGCATATAATAATGTGATAGTGACGAACATCGGAGAAACTAAGGTGGACTTAACGCCTTTGTAGATACTGTATAAGAACACGTTGTATGCGGTTATGAGCAGGAAGAAGACCACGATTACGTTAAGCAGGTTCACACCGGTAAGTACTAAGAACAGATTTGCGGTAAAAGAAATTAAGTAAGTTATGAGTTCTAGTAACATAACTCATCAACTATTTAGGTACGGGCATCTTATCAAGTGCTTCCTCAACTAAGGACTCGGGAGTGACTCCTTCGGCTTCGTACTCGTCCTTAACCCTAATCTTGTGAGCTATTACGGGAATTGCTAAGCTCTTTACGTCGTCCGGAATGACGTAGTCTCTTCCATCCATTAATGCATACGCTCTACTAATTATTGCTAAATGTATTGAAGCTCTATGTGAAGGACCGTAAAGAACTGCTTCATGGTTTCTTAAGTACGTCACTAACCTGACTATGTAGTCACTTATTGCGTCGCTAACGTGAACTAACTCGTTAATCTTGTTGCTTATGCTTAACACGGCTTCCGGCATGGTTACAGGGCTTACCGGCGGGTCTACGATCATAGTAGCTCTTCTAACGATCTCTACCTCGTCCTCAGGAGGGTTGTAATAGCTTGGAACCCTGACAGCAAATCTGTCTGCGAGAGTTTCCATAATCTGGTACGCGCCGACAGTTATCTTAGGAGAAACCTCAGTAGCTATGACCATGAAAGGCTTGGGGAGGGAGTAAGGTATGCCGTCTATAGTCACTCTATACTCTTGCATCGCTTCAAGAAGAGCTGCTTGAGATCTGGTAGGGACCCTGTTAAGCTCGTCAATCATTAATATGTTGGTGAATACCGGGCCCTTAACGAACTCCTTACTCCCGTCCAGCCTATACACGTGGAACCCTAAGATATCCGTAGGCAGTATGTCTGGATGTCCCTGAACCCTCCTAAATTCCCCTCTGATCACCTTAGAGAGGGATTTGGCTAGCAGAGTCTTACCTGTCCCAGGATAGCCTTCTATTAGTAAGTGACCACCGCTAAATAAGGTAGTCACGGCTAATTTAACGACTTCAACCTTACCTACATAAACTTTCCTTAACTCTTCCACAGTATCCCTCAAGATCTGCACTGCCTCCTCTAACTCCATTCCACGTCCCTCAACCACAACCTAATAAACTTGAGGGTTTTTCGTATAAAAATGATTAGATTAGGAAGCCAAATCATCACTAAGTAAATAACCAAGAATAAAGCTAACGTTTGCGATGTGAGTATAGACCAGTAAAGAACGCTTTCGAGAGCTTGAGTAGAACTCCTGCTGACTGAGATTTCCAGAAGCCCTCCCTCAACCTCCTTAATCAATTGATCTACGTTTGCTTCCCTAGACAACCTCATTAAGGACACTCTAACATGTGCTACGACCTTTTCTTCAGGCGTCTTAGTAATGACGGGTATTAAGACGTATCCTAAGACTCCCTTAACACCCTCTTTCTCAACTTCTATGAAATACATCCTAGTCCCGTTAACTAGCCTGCTCCAAGAATTAAGCACCTTATATCCCTGCAACGTCAAACATAACTGCCATGTATGGAGCCTGCCAGGGGTCTCAACGACCTCAACATATCCCGTATAACTCTTGTTTCCTACAACCAAGACATCGTAAACACTGAAAGCACCTAGAACCCTAGTTAAGTAGCTATTGTAGGAGTAACGAATGAGTCTTAAGTTTTTGCTCGCGTTAAACACGTATTTAGGGGAATAACTCATGAAATCACTTAACTCGGTTAAGTCAACAAATATGCCATTACTCAATAGAGCGTTTTCGTGACTAGCGACTATTTGAGATATTGTAATGGTGTAAGCAGAGGAGAATACTAATATGATTACGAAAACCCCGGCTACATACCCCCACTCAACGCTAACTCTCTTCAGTAGTGGTCTCGGAGTAACGTATCTTAAGCCAGCGTATTTATCGGCTATTAAGAAGGCCGCAAGAACTGAAATAGCTGAGTAAATCGCTGAAGGCATGTGGTGGAAAAGCCCCATGCCTGCTTCGATACCGTAACTAGTACTAGCCAACACAACTAACACGACCCTAATCAGATTACCTAGAAAACCTATGAGGGTAGCTAGCGTGAGAGAAGCTAAAATACCTGTTAACTTTCTTCTAGTACTATACGGGCTGAAAACAGCTAAGTACACTATAACAGGAACTACCGCGAGAACAGAAGACGCAGTGACTATCCCGGTACACGCGACCTCCACGTCAAACAGTGCCGGTCCTGAAGGTGTTTCTATCATTAAGCGAGTATAAGCCGGGTTCTCAAGAAGGGTCGCTCCAGTTAATAACGCCGCTAACCTACCAACAAACCTTGAAAGATAGGGGGTTATGAAGTCTATGAAGGAGGTTGGTAGAGGGACTATGAGGAATAAAGAGAATAGCGGTATTAAGTCTTTCGGAGTTGTCGGGTTATAGACTAATATGATTAAGGATAGCATAATAAGCACTAAGCTAATGCTTCCGTACTGGATCGAGTGCTCCGCGTCAAAAAGTCTTGAAATATAGAAGACTGAACTCAAGCTAGCGAGCAAGGCTGAAGCCAGAACCTTACTAACCCTCACCTCATAAGACAAGCCTAAATTCTTGAGTAAGTAGTAGAAAAGAACCACTACAGAGAACAACACCACTATCAAGTAACTATACTCCTCCACCAACGCCAACCTTATGTAGTCTTCGAGAACCGCCCTATGGAGAGACTCGAAAAGGAAAACTATGAGTCCCGTAAGGATCGTGAACCCGGCCACGACAACTCTTCTATAATCTCGTAACTCACTCACATACATGTACTTCCTAACCCAATGATTTACTAAGAACACCAAATTAAAATAGAGTGATCCTGCCTTCCTTAAAGACCGCTTAAACGAGTTTGCCACGCACCAAGAACTTGCTGACACCTATGCCGTAGTCCGCGCTTAAGTCTGTAGTGGTTATGAGTATTGCAGTCTCTGGAAGCAGTGTCTTAAGTAAGCTCACGATTTTAGATGTGGTGATCTCGTCTAAGTTTGAGAATGGTTCGTCAGCAACCAGTAGCTTAGGCTTCTTAACTAACGCTCTAGCTATAGCTACCCTCTGCCTCTCACCACCACTCAACTCAGTAGGGTACCTGTCCTCTAATCCTCCTAAACCGACCTGATCTAAAACATACCTAACCCTATCTCTTCTCTCTTTCTTCGGAATCCTCAGCAAAGCCAGAGGCAATTCAACGTTCTCGCGAACTGTGAGCCTCGGTAAGAGAGTGTATTCTTGATCAACATACCCTATATACCTGAGCCTCAAAATCGACCTAAGGTCGTCGTTTGAGTTGGTTAAGTCAACACCCATGAATTTCACGGAACCCTCGTCAGGAACTAACTGAAGCGAGGCTATCTTAGCCAGCGTCGTCTTACCAACACCGCTCCTCCCCCTCACAACCAAGACATCGCCACTCTTCAGACTGAGGGACACGTCTACTAAAACGAGCTCGTTACCCACCACTTTACTGACACTCCTCAGCTCAAGTAACTCCAAACTCATCACCTCACCATGTACACGGCGCCGTTATTGTAGATGATGTCATTAACTGCATTCAGCGAATCTAATCCTTGAATCACGTAGATATCAACAGGTGTTAAGACATACCCAAACCTGAAGTTATCGGAGTAGAGTACTGTCGGCGGGCCTGTGCTGCCCTCAGTCAGCTTGAGACCGCAAAGAAGATCCACGTTCACGGCATCACCGACTAAATACTTTACCTTAACATCACCACACAGCTTCCCGTCGCTGAAGTGTTTGATTAAATTACTCAACCCGACCACCTCACGCTCGCTATACTTCCAGTAGTAAGTAATTGAGTCACCGCAGAAGATTAAGTTAATCAGTAATGTTATTGTGATGGCCGTGGAGATAATGAGCGCGGAGGCCGCGTATCTTTCAGTGTTTGCTCGACGCATATTCAGAGAAGCCGTAATCGCTATAGCGGTGAAGAATAGGTAGTTAAGTATTCTGTGCAATATAGTCATAAGAAGTGGGGAATATATAGCGATATATTGGAGTCCCACCAATATCGGGAGGAGTGTAGACGGTATTAGAAGTCTGTGATCTTCTCCTCCCTTACCTCGCGTTGGGAGAGAAGACAAGATGATGACTGGAACCGCGTATAAGAGTGTAGGGAATATCCCTAGAAACTTAGAATTCGATACTAAGATTGCGGTAATCCCAGGAATTAAGATTAATAAGGTCTTGACGAAATCCCCTCCTACGAGCGCGTACCAGCCATACGTCGCAGTACTCAAAACAAACAATACCAGGAAGTCACTTAATTCAAACCTAATCATCAACCCTCTCCAACCGTAAGAAGCCATATAGGTAAAGTAGGTAAGACTGAGTAGCGAGAACGCGAGAACACATCTCCTAATACTCACAGCATGAGGGGAACCCTCTAAACGCTTCACCAAATTTGTGAACAGGTGACTGCCGATGAAAACTATTATCATTAAGGGAGTTAAAGGGTGTGAGATCGTTAACGAGAAAGCCACTAAAAGAGTTGCTACGGAAGTACCCAAATAACGTCCAGTAATCACTAAAGCAATATACAGTAAGGCTAAGGGGTAGGCGTAAACCTCCTTTAAAGTAGTTGACGTGAAGATAACTAGAGACGGTATGGAGGTGAAAACTAGCGTGCTTAACAAAGCCGAGCGTGTTCCTCTATAATTCTTGACTAAGACGTAGGTAGTGACTAATGCTGAGGCTTGAGTAGTGATGACTCCCGCGAACCTGAAGAAGTAAGTTGCTTCCAAACCTGTGAGCACGTCATACAAAGCACTCTCAAGAATTACCGCAGGCCATTTGTTGTGATACCCGCCTAATACGGAGTCATCCCATACCCTATACTCAGGGCTTGAGAGGAGAGTTCTGCTTAACCTTACTAAAGGCCACGTATCTGTTGAGAAGGGCTGGTTAGTTATTAAGGTCGGTGTTAACCTAATCAATAATGCTGTGAGAATAACTAAGAATAAGGCCTTATTCCTCACTCTTCACGAACCCCCATGAAACACCTACAAGTAGTAAGGAAGTCTTAGAGAAGAACACGAATAGCGTATCATAGAGGGATATCTGTGGACTCACGTGATGGCTGAGTACCTCCAGCTTAATCAAATCATTAAAGTATTGAAGTATCGTGAAAGCAACTAAGACGGTTACCGCGACGTAAGTCAGGGTCTGTAGGATTAAGAGTGCGAAGATCTTCTTCCTGGAAATCCCTAGGTATCTTAACACCTCAATAGTCTTCCTAGCTGACCTAAAGATGTGTTCGCCAATAAGTATGTCGCTGATTATCACTAAAGCCGCGATGGTGTAGGATAGGGAGAAAATGAAGTCTCTATGTATTCCTAGCTTAGCTACGTATATTTCCGGGATATCGCCACGTAACTCGTGAACTAAGGCATTACCCCGCTGTGATAAAATTAGTAAAGCTTTTTGAAGCAGCCCCACGTCTTCGGGACTGAGGCCTATCCTCACACTCATATTACTTAAGATACTCAAGTTCTTCGCTCGAAGAATTACAACCGAGTATTGATTGTTGCTTATTCCTCTAATAGTCCTAGATAACTCAATACTTGCTATGATCTCATAGTTTAGGGGTGAGTGGAATTGCTTAACGCCACAAACTGTTACGAGAACAGGTTCTTTAGTGAATGGTGAGTATAGCGCGAGTGTCCTTCCCTCGCTAAGATTTAATTCTCTCGCCAGACCCTCACCGACGACGACGCAGGAAATATTACTTCCTGAACCACGATAATTATGAAAACTAGAGAACTCGGTTTTTTCAATCCCCCTAATAACTACGGTCTTACCCTTGAAGTACGCGATGGAGAACACCAATGGTTCCACGCTAATACCTTCTAAGTCGTTCACTAAATTTCTCACGTATTCCTCGCTAACCACGGAAGTTAGTGGGGATATGGCGTAACTAGAGATGACTAAACCTTCACCGTTAGTTAAGAGAAGATTCTCGTAAAAGCTGTAAAGTGAGGTGAAAATACCTAAGATACTTAAAGAAATAGTTGATAGCAGGACTAGCAAGACTATAAAGCTTGCGTGCGTGATTATGGTGAGTGATTTAACGGTTGCTCTAAAGCAACTAATTACTAACACGTCGATCACCTAACGTGAAGGCTAGGTAACTTACCGGGAAGTTTAAGAAGAAGATTAGAGCTGCCAGTATTAAGTATCCTGCGCGTGGTTCAGGCATTGGTAGCACAGGGTTCATCAGAGTTTTCATCACGGCGACTCCAGCACTCACTATTAAGTAGCTTAACGCGATAGTGTATAGAGTTACTAGCCCGGCAATCATCGATGTAGATAACGTGAAGATTAAGCGTAGATTAGAGGTGCTTAGGCCTTGCGTACTGAGGATTCTTAATTCCTCGCCCAGTCTTTCAAGTAGTTTCGTGTTAGCTAGGTAGAGCACAGGTATGTAAGACAAGAAGATTATTAAGGCATAGCCTTCAGAAAACTCGGTAAGCTCCCTGATTAAGGATCCTATAATGAATTCGCCAACTTCCCTCGCATCACGCACGCACATAAACCCCCTATTCAGTCCTGCAATCCCGTTAATCCCTTCTAATATCAGGAAATTCTCTAGTTTTCCGTCGTGGGAGTACTTCACGCAGGCGGTAAAACATTCCTTACCTACACATACTTCAAGAAAATCTCCTAAGGATATATTCAGTTCTTTCAACAACGCAGAACTTACTGAGACTCTCGCATACCCGCAATAGTCTTCGGAGATTCTCAGACGTGTGTTTGTGAGATTCTTTAACTCCATCACATCACTTACTACGATGACTTGCGCCTGCAGCAGAGTTTCATGACGAATTATAGTCACTAAACCATACTTTATCGGAAGACAACAGTTACGTGAGTCTATATTTTCATCTATCGTTATGGAAGTACCGCTAACGTAGCCTAATAATCTTTCTGAGTAAGCCGCAACAGAGTTGACTGTAAGAGATAAAGTGAGGAAGATGAGTGTGGGAGGCAATACAACCAGTAAAACAATAATGGATAACCGCTTTCTGATAATAGAAAGCAACAAGATAGTGAGCCCATGCATCCTCTTCATGATCTCATCTTTGTCTGTTTAACGTGTCTGTATTTCCTGTAAGCCGCTCCAAAACCCCCGGTGATTGAGTAAACAAGTAACGTTACTAGAACGGGGGTCGGTCTTATACCCCAAGGAGTGTAGTTGAGTATTAAACCCAGTAAGGGGACGATAGCTAGTGAGAGCCCTATTGAGAGAGCCAGCCTCTCTAAATCACTTAAGGATTCCTCGTCAGGGTAAAGTAGCTCAACCGTGACGTAACCGACTAGGAAGAGAACTAGTATAGATCCGGCAACATACCTTAAGTAAATGATCTGAGGTATTATATCTGTGAGGTAAACAGATACCACGGAGATAGCGACTAAAGTAATCGTGGTCCAGAGCCAGGAAGAGTAATCAAGTCTCAGTAAATATTCTGCGAAAACCTTCGGAGGGTTAGGATCAATTATCTTTATCTTACCTTCCAAAACCTCGTCGTAAACCTTCTTCAAAACCCTGTAGTTGTAGCCTAAAGACTTGACGTATTCTTCGAGTGTTTTGCTAGGCAATTTAACGAACCCCCGCTACCTTGACATGTAAGTTAGTCCATACCCCGCTGTAGACCCACTCACCCCTACTTGCTTCGTAGACCCATAACTCGAAGATTAAGGTAATGTTACCCCCAACTAACGACTCATTAATTATTACAGGAACCCTGGTTCTTATTAATACTTCCTCGTTGTGCTCGAGGAGTCTAGTGAAATTCATTAAGGTCTTTAAGTCGGCTGGGGTGGTGTTAGTGGGTAGTTCGTTGTTTCTACCTATCTTATACCTGACTTGAGCTAGTACTGGGTAACCCTTATAGTTAAAGACGTAGAGACATAAGTCTACGTCACCCCCAGCTATCACGAGCTCAGGATAATTACCTATCTTGCAATCCTTGTCTAGCAGACCCAGAGCCACGAAAGGTTCTGTGACTTCAGGCCTTAACAAAGTAGCTACTGAGATCACGGAACCAATCACTACTATGGCTAGAATTACCGCGAATACTTCATCGTTTACTACGTTCATTAATTAAAACCCACCTCTTCCTACTCTTAAACCATACGTAAATGTAGAGTCTGGGGAGCAGTAAGTAGACTAGTGCTGGCAGAGAAAGTATTGCTGCTGCCGTGGCGTACTTGATCACGGTTTGCGAGAAAACTATGTTATAGGCCTTAGACTCAAGCTCACTTAAGTTAGTCTCGATTCTGATCATCAACTCCATCGCTTCTTCAGACCTATTCACTTCAAGAAGTTGCAGAACGTTTTTTAAGACCGTAACATATTGACTCACGTTAATCCCTTTCAAAGCTAAGTCCGCAATCCTACCGTATAAATCAAGAAACTTCTCGTAAGGATCCTCGCATGAGACTATGACTGACTGAAGAACCATACTTGCTAGCAGGGTAAGTAAAACCAGCAATGCGAAGGTCCTCAACGAGTACATTCCGCATCATCTAATTTATTACCTAAAATTTTATTATATTTATTGGTGTTAGGGACGTCCTATGACGACCTAACAATAATTATACCAACTCTTAACGAAGCTGAGAGCATAGGTTTAGTTCTAGATGAGTTATTCTCAGTAGGCATTCCGCCAGACAAGGTATTAGTTGTTGACGGTTACAGTGATGACGGGACACGCGAAATAGCTGAAAGCAAGGGCGTGAGAGTGGTCTTGCAGGAAGGGTCTGGTAAAGCAGACGCTATCAAAACAGGCTCTAAGCTCGTTAAGACTGCCTACGTCTTAGTGATGGACGGGGATTACACGTATCCGGCCATGCACGTGCCTGAGCTCCACAATAAGATTCGTGAAGGTTATGATCTAGTCTTGGGTTGCAGGAGGTACGTGGAGAAAGGGGCTGTAAACCCTTTATTTAAGTTTGGGAATAGAATGATAACGATGTTCGTTAACATTCTCTACGGTACTGAGGTTTCCGACGTCTTAACAGGTATGTACATAACTAGATCAAGCATTCTGAGGGAAATCTTTTATGAGGCGAGGGACTTCAGCGTAGAGATAGAGATTTTCTCACACGTGGCTAACACGTCAGGTAAGATTTCTGAGATCCCTATTAAGTATAGGAGGAGGAGAGGTATCAAAAAACTAAGAGTTTCACATGGCTTCAAGATAACCTGGGATTTAATTAGATTGACTTGGAGGTATAACCCTAGCTACTTAATATTCTTGTTGGGTGCTACACTCCTAATTCCGGGACTCACCCTAGGAACCTACGTCGCTTATCACTACTTCTTCACGGGGATTAAATACTATCTTAAAGGATTAGTAGCGATACTATTAACCCTAACAGGTTTCCAATCCTTATTAATGGCTATAATGTCCGTCTACACGAAGAGAATGGAGATGAGGACGTTACATAAGATTAACGAGTTAAAGACATGTATTGATGAATTGAGAACAAGTCTTGAAAAACCTAGGTAAGGAGGCTGTCCTAAGTCTTCCCCTCAGAACTCTCTGTGCTAGTTACACCCTTCTCAGTAACTTCACTCTCAAGCTTCTTTAACTCTGCCTCTATCTCCTTCTCTATCTCTTCTATAGGCTTCGGCGGAGGTGTCGTAGCTAGCGTATACCCGATCCAAGCAAGGATACCGAAGACCCCGGCCACCGCTACAAACCCCGTAATCTGTAGAATCAGCAAAGAGTACTCACTCATGAAAACTAACCACCCGTAAACTATTATCACGACCGCGGAAACTACGAGGAGTAGGTACCCTATTACTTGATCCCTACTCAATAGACCACCTCTCAATAATATGTTTGAGATAACTTATATAAATCTGACCTCCTCCCCGCCTTTAAAGGCGAGGCTTTCGGTCACGCCGAAATCGCTTAGATACATGCCTTCTGTTGCTGTTTTTGATTTCATGTAATCTGGGAGAACATCGAGTGGGGGTACGCGTTCCCGAAGGTAGGGAAGAAGGGTAGAAAGCTGAAGATCACTACATCACACAAGGTTAGAGTCCCAGAACTACCTAGTAGTAACGCCTTCAAGAAGGTGCTGAGAGATGAACTATTGAGAGACTGTCCATACGCTACGTACTGGGTTGACGCCGTAATCAGGACAGCGTACTCGATTACGGATTCGTGGAGGAAGAGGTACGTTAAGGGAAGAGCGAGGAAGATCAAGCCGAGAGTTAAGAGGAGATTCACTAAATGCAAGATAACACTAATAAGAATAAACTACGAAAGAAAAATCATTAAGATCACGATCAAGCCTGAAGAGCACTTGGAGGTCTCGTGGGATAAAAAGTGGTTCACCAGAAGAGTTGAGGACTGGAGATTGGGCGAGGTCGTGCTAAAGGACGATAGGGACTCTAACGAGCTATCCCTAGACGGGTTCTCCCCGATAACTGGGTTCGTGAAAGTCAATTTGAGACCACTCCAGAGCATGAAAATCGTCTACGAGAAGAAGGCAACCGCTCAGAGCGAGAACAAGAGGGAAATATATGAGAAGTAGTTAAGAGAGAACACAACAGGGGAAGAGACTTCATTAACAAGCTTACTAAAGGGCTGGCAACGCTATTTCCAAACACCGTGCACGTCTTCGAAGACCTAGAGAAGGAGGGCTTAGTTAGCAAGAAGAAGACTTCGAAGCCTAGAAGGAAGAGAAACGCTAGAACCCCATGGAAACTCATATAGAGGAAGATCTCCGAGAAGACGGTCGTAGTCAAGGTCTCGCCGAAGAATGCCTCCCCCGAACCTGCCCGCGATGCGGGTTTGTCTCAAAGACCCGAGCGGGCAGGGTATTCAAGTGCCTGAGGTGCGGGTTCGAGATGATAGGCAGAAGCTCGCGTCAATAAACATATACCTCAGGTATACCAAGATGCGGGGAACTTCCCCACAGCAATGAACCCAACCAGTAGATGAGGGTCGAGCTGTGGGTTGGGGTCACCCTAAGCGGGCGGAACCCAGTGACATGAGTCCCGATGAAAGAGGGCTCCGAGAGCGATGAAGCCAAGGGCAGAGACTCATATAAACCCCAATGAAGCCCAGACCCCTTTAGAGATCTAGATAATAGTAAAATTCCGTGGGTGATGGGTAAGACTGGAGTAATCTTGATTCTCTTCTCTTCATTTCGATATAGGTTTCCAAGAGTTCCTTAGGGAATACAGGGCTAAGCCAGTTACTATCTGACTCAAGCTCGTCTAACGCCTCGTCAAGATTCCTAGGTAAGCTTATAATACTACTGCGTCTCATTGTTAGTTCCTCATACATGTTTTCCTTAACTGGGTCCCCGGGATCTAGTTTTTTCTTGATGCCGTCAAGACCTGCTAGAACTATGGCTGTCGTCGCTAGGTAGGGGTTAGCGCTTGGGTCCGGAGGCCTATACTCCACCCTCACAGACTTACTGCACTTCTCGTACGCCGGTATCCTTATAGCCACACTCCTATTACCCACCCCCCAAGCTAAGTACGTTGGAGCCTCATAGCCTGGAACAAGCCTCTTGTAGCTGTTAGTTGTGGGACTGACTATAGCTGATAGCGCTCTACCATGTTCTATTAACCCACCTATGAAATACCTTGCTTCTTGACTTAAGCACGCGTACTCGCCGTTAAGATCATAAAATATGTTTTCGCCCCCCTCCCATAAACTTACGTGTACGTGCATGCCGTTACCGTTGTCACCGTAGACGGGTTTAGGCATGAAATTAGCTACGTACCCCTTCATGGAAGCAAGAGTTCTGGTAACATACTTAACTGTCTGGATAGAGTCAGAGACGTACGTTAAGGAACCACCCTCAAAAGATATCTCATGTTGTGATGCCGCGGCGACCTCGTGGTGAAGTGCTTCTACAGCTAAACCAAAGTAATTGATTAAGGTTTCTGCAAGCTCTGTCTTAAAATCAATGAACTTGTCTTTAGGGTACGTCACGTAATACCCTTCCTTAACCCTATTAACGAATGGGAGATCCTCCCACGACGCTTCAGTACTGCTAATTTCAAAAAATTGTTTTTGAGGACTTACCCCGACAGTTACTTTATCGAATACGAAGAACTCTAGTTCAGCGGAAACGAAAGGTTTTATATTGGTAGACGTGAGTAGGTCGTCGAGTTTTTCAGCTACGTATCTCGGGTCTCTAACAAACCTCTCACTATTGAGGTAGACACGGCAAATAAGTCTACCGACACCATCACTCCAAGGAAGTTTCGCGAATGTCTTAATGTCTGGCTTGAGGAGCAGATCACTCTCCTCTATACCAGTAAATCCCTTAACACTACTCCCATCAAGCTTACTAACGAGTTCTTCAAGGGACCTACTACCGGGTCTAACCCGTACGATGACCTGCCTGAAGAAACCGGCTAGATCCGTGAACTGTAAGCTAGCCCATCTCAGATCTTTAACTTCGACATTATTACTCATTAAGTGGTACCTCAACAAAAATAATAATAGTTAGACACGCATAAAAACTCTGTTTAGGATAATAAGTTATTCAGTCAATCACGTTATAGAGAAAAAAGAAATTCTAAGTCAATGTGTCAAATTAATTGAATAATAGAGTAATATAAAGACTAAACACTGAGTCAGGCCACGCTGAGTTCTGATGTATTTCAGTGAAGTACGCTTTCATCACGTATTCAGATCCCGGATTCTTCATCTTCCCAAATAGTTGGTGTTACGCCCGACCCAAAGACTTCTACTCTACAAAGCTTATTAAATATGGGGGGCGCATAAGCGTGAATAAGAGGAAGTGTTTTAATAAAGAGGTAGTCAATGAAAGTCTTTTAGTGGGTTCTCAGATTTTAATTAATTTTTCTTAGGACGTAATAAGCCCACCTTAATATTTCCGTGGTGTGTGAGCGTGGTCACTCTTCAGAAGCTTGCGTGAAAAAGTTTTTAAGCCCTCAGTGATAACTTCATGCGGTGACGCGAAGAGTGCGGAGATATGTTTTCTTAGGGGTACTCACCCTCTTCTTACTTATCATAATAGGCTTCATCACCTATTATTACGTCTTCACTCCCCCAACAATTAGGCAGAGAGTAGTTGTTTACGCATATAATGACAGGATTACCGGCATAGACCCAAGTATAGAAGACGATACAGGTCTTGTCATCATAGGCTTGGTTTACGAGCAACTACTCCGTTACAACCCCATCACAAATAAGTTGGAGCCAGTGCTTGCTGTAGCGTGGAATAGCAGTGAAGACGGTGCTGAATGGGTCTTCCGTCTTAGGGAGGGGGTAGTATTTCATGACGGCACCCCGCTCAACGCTACCGCTGTTAAGCTAAGTATTGAGAGAGCTAGGGACGTGTATAGAGAGACGGGTAGGGGTGCTGGCTACATATGGGAAGCCGTGAAGGAAGTAGAAGTTGTTGACGAGTACACCATCAAGATAAAACTTGAGTATCCGCAGAGACTAGATCTCCTAGTAGCGGCTACCTACGCCGCTTACATCTTCTCCCCTAAAGCACTCTTATCTAGCGGGGCTTCATCATACCTAGACAAAAAACTTGAGGATTGGTTTAACAGCGGGAATGAGGCCGGTTCAGGACCTTACATGATAGAGTACTATAGACCGGACTCAGAGGTAAGACTTAAGAAATTTGATAGGTGGTGGGGCTGGTTCTTAGTAAACAATACTCAAGCCCCTGATTACGTGATCGTGAAGATACTGCCAGACCCTCAATCACAATACAACGGCTTAATCTCCGGCGAGATAGACATAGCTTCTAGTGTGCCTAGGGATTACGCGAGCTTGTTATTAAGCAAGGGTTTCAGAGTCTATAATCTGACATCATACCATAACTACCTACTATTCTTCAACGTCAGGAGATACCCAACAAACATAACTGAGTTTAGGAAAGTGATTGCGTGTTCACTTAATTTAGACGAGGCCGTAAGGCTGGCTATGAAGGGGTTTGGCCTGAAGGGAAGTGGCATAATACCGCACGGGTTCCCAGGCTTTACTGAAGGACTATATTATGAGTGTGAGTTGAGTGAAGTTATGCGGTACCTTAACGAGTCAGGCATTCAATTACCGGTTAGGATAGAGCTACTGTATCAGGTAGACTACGAGGAAACAAGAATATTCGCTGAGATGCTGCAGTCAAGACTGAAAGACCTAAACATAGACTTAGTTCTTAACCCACAACCCTGGTCTCAACTTAAGGAGATAGCTAAGAGTGTTTGGGATAATCCTGAGGGAGCTCCACACCTAGTGATAGCTGATTGGTGGCCCACGATACCGTCACCGTACGACTACCTCTACACGATGTTCCACAGCGATTCAAAAGAATGGAATTTCGCAGGCTACGAGGATGAAGAATTCGAGGACTTAATAGATCAGGCTTGGGAGTTGGAGGGAACCAATTACTCTGAAGCATTAAATCTTTATAGGGAAGCACAAATGAAGCTTTTCAATGAAGTAGTAGGGATTAACTTATGGGATGAGATAAGACCCTTCATTTACAACACTAGGGTAGAGCTACCTGACGAATGTATGAATCCTTTATACATGTATGTAATATACTTCCAGTATGTGAGAGTGGGAACATAGATTGCCCCTCAGCCTAAACTACCTATTGAAGAGGATTGCCTGGATTTTCTTGGTAGTAGTGGGTGTAGTGATTTTCTCCTACATGGCGATAATCTTATCTCCCGGGGACCCAGCAGTTAAGTGGGCTGGAAACCCGAGAGGACCTAACGCCTCACTAGCCATAGAGTTAGCTCGTAGGGAGCTAGGATTAGATAAGCCGCTGTTTATTCAGGTGTTTAAATTCATTGCAGACGTCTTCACGGGCAACATAGGGTTAAGTATAGCTTATAAAATCCCTGTTTTTGACGTCATACTGAGGCGTTTAGTAGCAACGCTAGAGCTCCTCTTCGTAGCTTACTTAATAGCCATACCCTTAGGAGTCTTCCTAGGGATTAGATCAGCGATCCACAGGAACGGGAGGCTGGACACGGCGTTACAGTCCTTAGGTACGGTACTGGCTAACACACCGACATTCTGGCTTGGGGCGTGGCTATTCCTCACTCTAGTACTCCTAGGTGCGTACCCGTACGGCAGGGTAGATCCTAAGATAGCTACATCAACAGGCTTCTACCCGATAACAGGGTTTTACTTGATCGATAGTTTAATCGAGGGTAATCTGCTAGTCTTCACGAACGTCTTAAGTAAGATCATCCCTCCAGCGATAGCCATATCTATCTACCCGCTAGGAGTATTGATTAGGCTTACGAGAGCTTTAGCTTCTGACGCTCTATTAGAAGACTACATAAGAGCTTCCGTAGCGTGGGGTGTTAGCAGGTCTGTCATAATATGGAAGTATGCTCTGAAAGCTATAACGCCCGGCTTGGTACAGGTTATCGGCTTAGCTTTCGCGTACAGCTTGGTAGACGCCATGGCTGTCGAGTACGTAGTGTTTGGAAGGGAGGGTCTGGGCAGCTTACTAGTAGACTCACTAAACTATAGTGATTTCAGGTTAGCGATAGGCCTAGTCATAGTCGTCGCAGTGTTTTACTTGTTGGTTAACACATTAACAGACATCATACAAGCACTGATAGATCCTAAGGTGAGGTTGTAGATTTGAGCACTCTGATTAAAGAATTCATGACGTCTCTTAGGTCTTCCGGTAAGAGGTTCTATGATGATTTATCTAAGAGTTCTAAGAGATACCTTAGGAGAACTAGGTTTAAGGTAGGTCTCGTAATAACGGTGGTTATATTCTTCCTAGCATTAGCAGGTCCTTGGATAGTTCCCTACCCTGATGAGGGCGAGGGGTACGTACCCCCTGAGGCGTCGCAAAGAGAGAAGCAACCCCCCAGTCTTAAGTTCTTATTCGGTACTGACACAAGAGGGCGGGACCTATTCTCGAGAGTCATCCTAGGTGCTAGGTCGGCTGTCCTGCAAATAATTACGGTAATTTCGCTGAGCTTGGTGATAGGTCTAGTCGTAGGCATTCTAGCCGCTTACTTCAGGGGGATTGTTGAGACCGTTCTTAATTACTTGGTTGAGTTATTCATCAGCATCCCTGCAGTCATAGTAGCGCTAGTCTTAAGGCTTGCGTTAGGTCCCGGATTACTTACCATAATAACCAGTTTAGTAATTACTTGGTGGTCTTGGTACGCGCGGGTCACCTACGTCTATGCTAGAAGCGTTATGGAAATGGATTACGTGACGTTAGCTAGGCTCAGCGGGTTAAGCCCTGTGAAGATAATGAGTAGACACGTCATGAGGAATGTCTTGACGCCGGTCCTAGTTCAGGCAGTGACTGATATGGGTAGCGTGCTCCTAGAAGCGAGCACTATAAACTTCCTCGGGCTAGGCTTGCCGTTGAACTCGCCTGAGTGGGGAGTGATATTGCTCGAGGGGTTAGGCGTTCTCGAAATCGCGCCTTGGATAAGTGCTTACCCGGGTCTCTTCCTCCTCATAACCGCGCTGGGTTTCAGTCTAGTCGGTGACACACTACGCGAGGAAATGGATCCGAGACTGAGGAGGAGGTGGAGGCTGTGGTTTTAGCTGTTAAAGCTAAGGATCTCAGAGTAGGTTATATGGACGAGGAAGAGAATATATTATGGGCTGTTAAAGGGGTTTCCTTCGAGGTTAGGCAGGGAGAAGTGTTTTGCTTAGTTGGTGAGAGCGGGTGCGGTAAGTCAACTATAGGGAATACTATAATCGGTATACTACCTCCTTACGCAGTTACTGAGGGAGAGCTATACGTCTTCAACAAGCCTGTGGTCATGGGCAACCTAAGAGATTACACAGGCATTAGAGGGAGAGTTGTTTCCTACGTTCCTCAAAACCCCGGCACTAGCTTAAACCCCTACCAGACAATAGGGACGCAGCTTTACTATGTGTTAAACAGCGTGTACGGATGGGATAAAAAGAAGTCTCTTGAGGTAGCTAAGAAGTACTTATCTCTCGTTGAGTTAGACCCGGAAAGCGTGATTGATTACTACCCGCACGAGCTCAGTGGGGGGATGCAGCAGAGAGCGGCTATAGCCATAGCTCTTTCAACAGGCGCTAAAATCCTAGTAGCTGACGAGCCTACCTCAGCTCTAGACGCACACCTAAGACTACAACTAATCAAGCTCTTGATGAAGCTTAAGGAAACTGAGTCACTAACCCTCATACTAATAACACACGACCTAGTATCGACCGGCAAGATATGCGATACCGTAGCGGTTGTTTACTCTGGTAAGATTGTTGAGAAGTGTTCGGGGAGTAACGTGATAATCGAGCCGCTACACCCCTACACACAAATGTTAGCTGACGCCGTACCGCTTCTAGGGATTAAAAGACCCCTCAAATCAATACCTGGCGAACCCCCGAAACCCGGCGAGGAAATCACTGGCTGTGTATTCGCGCCTAGATGCCCCCTAGCATTCGAGAAATGTGTTGAACCCCCGCCCTCCTTCAACGTATATAACGGGGAGGTGGCTTGTTGGAGGTACGCTAACATTGCCAGATAGTAACGTAATAGTTTTACTTAAGGACGTCGTAGCCGGTTACCAGACCACCGGCAGGAGCTGGAGATCCTTATTCAAGCACGTTAACGTCGTGTTAAGAGACGTGAATTTAAGAGTGTATGACGGTGAGAGGGTAGCTATAATAGGTGAGAGTGGTTCTGGGAAGACCACCTTACTTAAGGTAATCCTAGGACTGCTTAAACCTGTGAAGGGTAGTGTCGAAGTCTTAGGTAAGGAGATCTACAAACTCCCGTGGAAAGAACGCGTGAACGTGCTTAAGCAAGTAGGTTACGTGCCTCAAGATCCATACAAAGCGCTGAATCCTAAACTACGTGTTAGGACTATATTGAGTGAGCCCCTGGAGTCTCTCAAAGCCAAGCCGGAGGAGGTTGAGGAGAGGGTTAGGGATGTCGCGAAGATGGTTCAATTAAGTGATAAGATCTTGGATAAGTATCCTGGCGAACTCAGCGGCGGGATGATGCAGAGAGTGCTGATAGCTCGCTCCATAATACATGATCCCGAGATCTTAATACTGGACGAACCCACGTCAGCACTCGACGTATCTATTCAGGCGCAGATCATAGAACTAATTAACAACATACACAAGAAGCTAGAGCTAGCTATTTTAACAGTGACGCATGATTTAGGCGTGGCACAATACCTAAGTGACCGAGCCGTAATACTGTACAAGGGTGGAGTGATTGAGGAGGGACTCATAGACGACATAATCGCGAGACCAAAACATAAGTACACGAACTTACTGATAGCTAGCTATAGAGCGAGCGTATAATAATGTTTAGAACTATCTAAGCATTAAATAAATAATATTCTTTGAAGTGAGTATTCCTAGTGATGCGTGATGCTCACTAGGATTAGGAGTGCTGTAACGCCTTTCCTGAGGCACTTGGGAGTTTTCCTCTGGAAACTCGGGATATCCCCTGATATGCTCACGCTAAGCGGGTTAATACTGAGTTTCGTAGCACCAGTCTTCGCGTTTTTTAAGATTATTCCAGCTGTTTTAATATTGATGATCCTAAGCCTTGTTTGCGATGCTCTCGATGGGGCCGTAGCTAAAGCATCCGGCACAACAACCCCTAGAGGAGCACTCCTAGATTCCTTCAGTGACAGGGTTGAGGAATTGATGTTTGTCTTGAGCTTAGGCTTAATGAGGGTTGAGTGGGTAATACTGACTTTGTTTCTCGGAACGTCCTTCCTCATAAGTTACTTGAGGTCCATAGCCTCACAACACGGGATAAACTTGGAGGGGGTTGGTTTAATGGAGAGAGGTGAGAGAGGATTACTATTAGTACTATCAACAACCCTACTAATGTTTAACGCGGGGCAATACGCAGAGTTATTGATTACTGTAGGCATAGTATTGAACGTTGTGACGGTGACGCAGCGAATCACGAAACTAATCAGCTTACTCAATAACTCACCCAGGGCTTAGACAGTGAGTTAGTCTCTCATCAACTATTTATTTGTTGTCACGTAGTATCTATTGGTGAGTAAAGCTGGCTAAGGTTAAGAAGCTGGTTTTAGTTACGGATAAAGATCACGCACTACACAAGCACTTCAGCGAAATATCTGAGAAATTATCTAAAGAACTCAATATCCCTCTCGAGTATAGGTGGGGTGATTACGTCTACGTATCACAATACGGTGATTCCGACGAGTTAGGCATTACTTGGCTACCTCAATTATTCGCGGAGCTAGAAGACGGGACCGTAATCAAGATCTTGACACAGCCTAACTTAAGTGAAGCAGGCTACCTAGACCAAGAAAGAGATTATAAGGCGTCTTTAGAAGCGCTGAGGAATTACTTGAGTGAATAGGTGTTTAGCGCTTGAGTGTGAGGACAGTAATAGCTAGAATAGTTGAGGGGGAAGTTAAGTCAGTAGATGTAGTAGAGGTTGAAAGTGTTGGGGAAGCTGTCAAGAAGGTGGTTTCTGAAGTGCTTGAAAAATGGGATCCTGAGAAACACGACTTGATAATAACTAGGCATGAGTCCAGCGAGATAAGCGAGTCCGAAAAATCGGTCCCTATTTACGTGTTGAGCCCCTCTAGTGAGTGGGTAGGCGAGGAACTAGTAGAGAAGGAGATAATAGTCGTGTTCCCGTATGTCAGTGAGAAGCTAACGAATGAGATCCTGCGGGTATTCAGTGAGTATAGTAAGAGTAGTAACGCTTAAAATCACCGGTACGACACGTTAGGGTTTTCCCCTATTTAGTCGCGAGTGATGAGTGGTGTCCTGTCTGAACGATGATTGAAGGACCACAAGCTGATTAATTCCCTTAATTTTTATCGCTGTGACTCCTGGACAACATCGAGAACCTGTTCCCAGCTAAGTCAAGATCCCTCGTCTTCAGAGCTTAAGTCAATGTGTTCAAGAAAGTCTGCCAAATTCCTCAATCCTTCCTCAAGGCTGGGGGTCTCCCTCCCCTCACCCTTAATTTCCTTCCTGCCTAAGATTGAAACTAATTTTGTTGTTACGTCTTTCTTTCTACCTCTGCTTTTAGGCTTCCCAAGTATTTGAGTAACTATATTCTTCTCAACTAGCATTTCAGCGATTGGGCACACATCAACACACACCTTGCAGCCTGAGCACATGGAGGGATTCACGTAAGGTCTCCCGTCGAGGATTTTGATAGCGTTACGAGGACACCAATTAACGCAACTTAAGCAATTAACGCACTTAAGCCACCTGACGCCGAGCTTCACAGCCGTGATAACTTCCTCAAGCGCGTTACTTGAGATAGCTCTTATGACGCCTTCCACACTTACCCGTATTATGCCATCGAAAGACTTAATCTCTAGTAATTCGCCAGCGATCATCGAGTGTTTATATCCTAGAACCCTCCACTGACTTAGGAAGGAATCTAGCGGTAATTTAGGAGTGATCTTAACAGAGACTTCATCGCTACTTCGAGGATTGCTTAGCAAGGTTACTTCAAATCCTGATCTCTTAATGAATTCCGCAACCCATGAAGTGGTGGTGATGCCGGCCCATCTCTCAACCCTCTTCCTCCCCTGAGCTTCCGGGTTATGCCATCTCCACAAATGTCTTGAAACGTAACATTCAGGCAGTCCGCGCTCGACAGACCACTCCCTCAGGAAGTCCTCCCATCTACACCATAACTCCGGGTATTTCCTCTTAACCTCGTAATACTCAGCGACATTAGCTGCTGGACATAAGTAACAACCAAGCCTCTCAAAACCCTCGAAATAGAGCGGATTAACCAGTAGTTTATTAACGTATATGTATGACCAAACACTTATTTGATCCCAGTCTTGAACTGGCGACATAGACAAGACTTCAGGTAACCATCTATTTCTCCATACACTGCCTGAGAGAGATCTATCGATAGATTCAAAAGCTCTCTGCCCAACGACCGATAAGACGTTCCCCCGGAAATTCTTCTTGTAAGCTCTAGATATAGGAACCAGCTTTATTACCTTGCAACACCACCTATAGTCTTTCCCTGGAGGACCGAAGACCCTCACCGCCTCCCAGAACTTATCGCCTGCGCTCGCGTTGATTAGTCTTAAGCCGTAAATCCCGCTGACCTCGTTAACGTTCTTAACAGTCTCAGGTAATTCAAGACCTGTATCGTTGAATAACATCACCGGCTCTATACCAGCCCTAAGAACTAGGTGGAGAGCCACTAACGAGTCCTTACCACCAGAATATGAAACGACGACAGGCAACCTAGTTTTTTCAGACATTATGGCGACGTTCTTCACTCCTCTGGAGATTCTTGACCTAATCCAGAGCTCGTTACTCTTCATTAAGTCTTCTAACGTAGCTTTCTTCCTTATCGGTTCCTCAGAACCTTTCTTAAATAAGGTCTGCACCCTAAACTTGCCCCTCTTCGTTAAAGCTAGAGCCACGGGTTCCCCAAACCTGTCAACAACGACTGCTTGCTCACCCTCCCTACCACCATCGCCTAAGGGTTCTAGGGGCTTAGGCTTGTCTACAAAGAACTTCTTAACTAGTCCCTCGTTGAGTGCTATCACCGAACTATATTTACTTAACCTCCACCTCCAACTCATCGAGTCAAGATCAAAGTGAAGTCTCCCGACGATAACTCCGCCGACTATGACCTCCCTCATATCGTCTACGTGAGGAACCTTATTTAGGAAGAATAGGCTTGAGTCTAAGTCAAGGAGCTTCATTAACTTAGGCGTGCCGAATTCATTCTTAATCCCTTCCTCAATTATCCTTAAATCGCCGGGAAAGCCAGGTCTTATGTCTCCGGGCTCCCCCACATGTAGTTCAATGCCTTCACCTCCACACCTACCGCATATTCTCTCTCTGATGGGGACGTTGCAGTTATTACACCAGTACAGCTTGAGCTTCACACCCCACTTCCTCATTAAGACCCTTACCCCCGCAACACTCAAGTCGCCGTAATCGTTACATCCCCCTAAAGAGACCTCATTTTGTAAAACTCGTGGCTCCTGTCCTTAATCCACTCCAGTAAAGAGTCTATGCCGATCCCTTTAAGTGCGCTTATCTTGTATGGTTCGCCGTCGTAAACCTCCTTAACCAGTTTCGAGACCTCAGCTAGTCTCTCCTCAGAAGTCTCGTCTATTTTATTTATAGCTACTAAGACGGGTTTCTCACTGAACATCGTCTTAATCATTTGGAGTAAGTCGATCTGTTGTTCTATGGTGTAGTAGCCGGAGGGTCTGGGGTCAATCAAGTATATGAGTGCGTCTGCGAGGAACTTAATAGCTACTAAGGCTCTCTTCTCTATCTCGTTGAGTTCTGAGATTGGTCTATCAAGTATTCCCGGGGTATCGAAGACCTGAACCCTCATGTGATCTACTTGGAGGTGGCCGGAGATAATGTTTTTGGTGGTGAAGGGGAAGGGCGATACCTCAGGTTTTGAGGACGAGATCCTGCCTACCAGGGTTGACTTACCTACTTGAGGCATCCCTGAGACAACTACCTTAAGGTTGTTGAAGTCTATGCAGGGTAGCTTCCTCAACTCGTTGATAGCTACCTCAAGCTTCTTTAGATCTTTATTGAGCTTCCTAACCACCGATAAAGACCTACCAATAAATTCCCTCAAATCTTTCTTGGCTTCCTCAGTGGTTAGAGCTAGCTTTACGCGGATTCTGTAATACCTCCATAACTTTCTAGCTACTCTCTTAAACCCCTTTAATCTTGCGTAAAGGGTCTTGTAATCTGTTATCCCTGAGATAGCTAAGAGCTCGGCGTAGAAGGGATTCAGCGTGTCCGGGTTGGGCAGGACGTCCAAGACTTCGAAAACCTTATTGAGGGTTTCGTAAGTCTTATCAACTTTGACCAAATACCTTATTAAGGTCTTCCTTCTTACTTTCTTAGCTAGAGTGATGGGCTCCGAGTAAACACTCATTAAAGCTTCCCTAACCTCGGCGTAATCCCATACCCTGACATTCCTTAAGGACTTACTTAAGCACTCCTCCTCCACAATACCTCACCACGCCTCCTAATCTCGACCACTCTATGGAGGGGGATCACAGCGTCCCCCAAGATTAGTCTATCCTTCATTAATTTAGTGATTTCACTGGCTTTAATTTCCTTCAAAGAACTAACTGTTTTCCTATCTAAGACTACGATAACGTAATCTTCCAACTCCTCAGCCGGTGTTGTGTGGATTATTTTCTTAATCAACTCGTAGTTTTCTAATCTCTTAATCACCAGCACAGCCCCTGCCTTAAACACTCACTTCTTTACATTGTATTAAACCTTATATTATGTGTTTGACTCAATTAATTAGGTGTTTGTATGTCGTATGAGAGGATAGGTACGGGTGCTACGGCGGTTGGCATCAAGACTGAAGAGGGTGTGGTTCTAGCTGCTGAGAAAAGGGTGTCTTACGGCGGGTTCGTGATGAGTAGGGGTGGTAAGAAAGTATTCACTATCAAGGATAGGTTTGGCTTAGCGTTCGCAGGACTCTTCTCCGATATTCAGACGCTGAACAGGACCATGAACGTGTTAATACATTCGTACGAGTTAGAGAATAATAGACCTATAAGTGTTTACTCGGCTGCTAGACTACTCTCAATCATCTTATACCAGAATAAGTGGCTGCCTTTCATATCTGAAGTGATTTTCGGAGGGGTTGATGAGACAGGAACCCACCTGTACGTGATGGATATGCTTGGGTCGCTGATAGAGGACGTGTACGCGGCTATAGGTTCTGGAGCGCCTATAGCTATAGGCATCATAGAGTCTAAGTATAGGGACGGCATCTCCTTAGATGAGGCAGCGCAGATAGCTGTGGAAGCCGTGTCAGCAGCTATAAAGAGAGACGCTCTCTCAGGGGACGGTGTGGACGTAGTGACTATAAGACCCGGTAAAGTAACTGAGAAATTCGTGAGTCTCATAACGTAAGGAGGCCTCACATGTCCTTTTTCGATCATGTCAGGGCGTCAGCACTGCAGGAGAGACTTTCTAGGCTTGTTGATATCTCGTACGAACCGCTCAAGATCGACGAGGTTGTTGGACTAGACTTATCGTACGTTGGTAGTACCGGGGTAGCCGTGGCCACGTTACACAGGTACCCTGACATGAGTTTAGTTAGGTACGCCATAGCTTCTGACGAGGTCTCAGTTCCTTACGTGCCAGGACTCCTAGCTTTCAGGGAAGCACCGCTTATGTTCGTTGCTTACGAATTACTGGGCACGGACCCGGACCTCATTCTAGTTAACGGGCACGGCATAACACACCCGAGGTCTTTCGGCATAGCGTCGCACGTGGGAGTAATTCTTGACAAGCCCACGATAGGTGTTGCCAAGAAAATCCTTTCGGGGAGGGAGGTAGTGGTAGATGGGGAGAGGTACTTAGAGAATAACGGGGTTTTAGGAGCTTACGTAGTTGTGAGGGGTGCTACGAAGGTGTACATGAGTATAGGTAATAAAGTGAGTTTGAGATTCGTGGTCGAGATTACGCCGAAGTTATTCAAGAATAACGTGTTGCCGGAACCAATATATACCGCTGATAAAATTTCTAAGCAGGTGAGGAGTAGGATTGCACGTAGTAGTAGAAGGTAGGGTAGCTAGGGGATTCGGTGTCGGAGCTAAGTACGTCGCTATGCCCCCATACAACATAATCTTGACTGAGTTAATCGACGAGGAACCGTACCCGGGAACCCTCAATCTGGAGATAAGCAAGACATACGAGGAATTAATTAAGGAATGCACCCCGTCAATAATAAGGAGCCTCATAGTCGATGGGGTTGAGAGAGGAGGCTTCTACTACTGGTTCGGCAAGATCCCTGAACTCCCGGAAGAGTGGGTCCTGATAATCAGGCCTTACCTAAGCAAACACAAACCAAACGTCATAGAAATAATCTCCGGGCATAACCTGAGAGAAAAACTCTCTCTGGAGGATGGAAAGATACTGAGCGTTAAGATATACTGCGCTGACATGATACCTTCATAAACATTGAGTAACTAATTATTGAGAACATAATGCTTTTTAACTTTGATTACGTTATATATATTGTGGGCCAGTATGCCTATAGCCATAGTTCTTATAAATACTGAGATAGGTTCTGAAGCCGACGTACTAAACGCTCTCGCCAACATAGAGGGAGTCAAGGAGATTTACGAAGTTTACGGCATGTACGACGTGGTGGTCAAGATAGAGGCTCCCACACACGAGGCACTCAGAGACTTAATAATAAACAAGATTAGGAAGATACCTCAAGTTCGAGGAACCACTACGATGATAGTGGTGGAGCAGAGGATAGTCTCTTAAGAGTAACGAATTTTAACGTTTTTTGTTTATTTCCCGTGATCCTAAGAACTGTTTTAAAGATTATCTATGATTGACTGCTTAGATTGCTTTATTCGTTCCTCACGCGAGTAAGAAAGCTAGGTATATCAGAGTGTTAACGATAGTTACGAGCAATCCTATCTTGGAAAATTCCGTGAATGTTATCGTGGTATTCATCCTGGTTTCCAAGGTCTCTAACACTATAATGTTTGACGCCGCCCCCAGAATTGTTAGGTTGCCCGCTATCGTCGACATAGCCGCTAGAGTTAGCCACACGCTGACGTCAGCGGATACGTAACCAACGTCTTTCATGAACATTATGAATAACTTTACGAAGGGGACGTTGCTGAGTACCTGACTTATGATGAGTGAAGTTATGGTAACTGATAACAAGCTTTCCAGACCTCCGAGCTTGCTCGGCAATAAGAATGTTAGAACTGGCTGTAAGATCCCGCTCCTCCACACGCCCTCCATAGTTATGAACATCGACATGAAGAAGACTATAGTCCCCCAATCAACGCTCGCGAGTACCTTCCTGGGGTTTCTGGATAGGAGGTATGTGCCGGCCGCTATTATGAATGGTATGAAGCCTCTATGAGTTACATGTGGTAAGCTTAAGAGTTCTAGTAAGTCGTTCACGACCAAGCTTACTACCGTAGCGACTAATCCAAGTCCTGCGAGTAGGGCGTCACGCTTATCTTTAATAAGTTCTTGAGGTATTAAGCTAACATTAACCGATCCGTTCCTTATCTTAAAAATCTTTATTAGGATTAGCGGAAGTATAATGAGGTTGATGAGCGTCGGTATCGCGAGTTTCAAGATGAATTGTATGAAGGGCGCTGTAATACCGCTCTGTATAGCTATTAACACGTTTTGCGGGTTCCCCATAGGAGTCATCACGGAGCCTATAGTAAGCGAGTATGCTAGAAGTAGGAACATGAATTTAGGGTCTAGTCCAGCAGCTCTCGAGATTACGTAGGCTATGGGAGGACCCATAAGAGCTACCGTGTCATTCATGGCGAAAGCTGATAAGAGCCCGAAAAGAAGTGAGGAGGCGTAGATCAAGGAGTGCTTATTCTTAAACTTACTTATGTACCAAATAGAGAGAGCTGAGAGGAGCCCGGAAGACTCTGAGAGGCCGACTAAGCTGAACATACCTATCAAGAACAGGATGACGTCAATATCTATGACTAAACCGACTTCATCGAAGCTGACTAATCCTGTGATTACTGTTATGAAGGCTGAGAAAGCCATGATACTCCATACAGGTATGTGAGTCTTCCTACTCCTCAAGATCAACGAGATAATCAAGTACGTTATTATCCCTAACCCTATCCACTCAGCACTCACGAGTTCCCCGAACTGCATGAACACTACCTAATCATTATGGTGGGGGTTAAGATAATAAAGGGTTTCATGAAATAATAAAAAGTTAATGCTTTGATAAGTATATTCTTTGGGGATTACGTGCCCGAGGTTTTCGTAGGTACTAGTGGCTGGGTTTACGACTGGAACTTAGGAGGTACTCTAGACTGGTATGCTGAGTTCTCAGGTCTTAACGCGGTGGAACTTAACGCGAGCTTTTATAGATTCCCCTACAAGAACCAAGTTATTGGTTGGTCTAGGAGAGGTAGCGAGCTCAGGTGGTCTGTTAAGGTTCATAAAAGCATAACTCACGCAAGTAAGGTGAGTGAGAGAGCTCTAGACACGTGGTCTAGGTTCCACGAGTTATTTAAACCGTTAGAAGGAAGCATTGATTTCTTCTTATTTCAGCTACCACCGAACTTTTCCTGCCGTAATGAGTTACTGCGGAGAATCGAAGTCTTCTACGAGAAATCAAGGCTTGAACAAAGATTTGCTGTGGAGTTCAGACACCCCTCCTGCTTTACTGATGAAGTAGTTAAGTGGGCTCGTGACCTAGGGTTAACTTTAGTATCCGTAGACTCCCCCATTATTTCCTGGATTGTTAAGAGTAATCCCAACGTATACTTGAGACTACATGGTCGTGAGGAATGGTATGCTTATGAGTATAGTGGGGAGGAGCTTGAAGAACTAGCTAGGAGGGTGATTTCTCTGAATCCTGGGAAGATCTACGTGTTCTTCAATAATAATCACTGGATGCTTGAGAACGCTAGGATTATGTTGAATATTCTTAAGTCTCTTTAACGTGGGTTTTCAGTAAGTCTAACTTATCTACTAAAAACACTCCTTTTTCTAGCGCCTCAATTACTAACGGGTTTTTCTTGGTTAGTAGCTTGATGAATTCTTGGTACGTGATTACTACCGGCTCTATGAGAGGATTATTCTTCATGCACTCGTGCAAGATCTCAAGCCTGTCCACAGGTTTTGAAGGTATTTTCTCCGCTGTTATTGCTAAGACTTCTATATCACTCCACTCGTTATAGTCTCCTCTAGCCACACTACCGTAAACTATTATCGTAGAATTACTTAGCTTACGTAGTACACACTCAGCGAACCCGCGTGCTCTCTCAAGATATTCTTCACGCTTCCTTACCCTCTCTTCAATAATTCCCAGACCTTCCTCACCCAATTTAAAACGTTCTCAGCCATGCTTATAGCTTCCAGGGATTCCTCACTCAGTATACTGTTCCTCAGGGATTCCCTCACTCCAGACGTCAGGATGCTTGGTCAGTACGTAATACTTGTTTAACCTCATACAAAAAATTCTGAAAGAAGTGCCGTTAATGAGCGCCCCGCACGCGGCTTCCCAACACCTCATAGGATGGCTTTAACCGCTTTCTCAGCTACTTGATGTGATTTGAAGCAAGCCCAACTATAGAACCCATGAACGTGATCTACCCTAGCAGACTCAAGAGTTCTTAAAGTACTCTCAACCCATCTCCTAAACTTTCCCTCATCAAGCACACAACTACCTAAAGTTTAAGCAATTACAGATTTAAAAATGCTTAAATATTTAGCGAAAACTATTTTAGCAAAAACCCTCCAAAAAGGTATTTCCACTAATCTCAAAACCTACTTACAAAAGCTTAATCAATTACTTAGATAAATTATTTATTTGTTATTACCGTATTTATTGTGGTGTTTGCTTAGTGGTTAGCAAAGTCTTAATGATAGTGGGTCCTGAATTTGAGGATATCGAGGTTTTATATCCTTATTACAGGCTTGTTGAGGAGGGTTTTGAGGTAACTATAGCGGCTCCTTCTGAGGGTA
>CAYZXH010000019.1:0-28816 GCA_964482405.1 uncultured Desulfurococcaceae archaeon
AACAGCATCGGCTTCCTCAGCTCTCATTGGCAGCAAGGAATACGTAATGTTGCATAGCACTCAGCGGCTCCGTAGACACTCAGCGGTTAGTGATTTGATTTATTTTAGTTAGAATAAGTCGTAGTATAGGGCTACGGTCATTACCGCTGATAAGTATGCCAGTATTACTGAGGTTATTATTACTCCCGCATACGTGTTAAACATTATTGTGTACATGCCGGCTATCGATAGTATGTAGCTAGATAAGGCTATTCTTAGTATTGCTTGTCTCGGGGTTAAGCTCTTGGTTACCCTCATTATAGCGAGTAGTAGTTTGTTGTTTCTTAACCTCCTATACGTCATGAACTTACTTACTTCCTGCTTCCCTAAATCAGTTAGGGAGTAGTATGTGGTGCCATCAGCCCCCACAGTCTTCTTCAGCAATCCTAGACCCCCTTCCCTCTTACAGAAGAGTTCTAGGTGTTCGGAAAGGGTTTGCTCGGAAGTCTTAAATAGCTTTGCGAACTTCTTCAGGTCTATCTTCTCTGAGTCCGTGAGCGCTAGGATTAACATGACATCGTGAACACGCTTAAAGGCCACTAAATTCCTCATTATCGCGTTGATGTTGTTGGCGCTCAAGCTGATTTGCTGAGGGCCTCTGAGCTCACTCCCTATTATTAAGCTCATTAACTTCTCCACGTACTCGTTGCCTAACGCACTAAGCTTATAACCGCCTTCATCAGTTCTCTCAACTAATTCTTTATCGACTAGCTTGTTGAGGGCGTCATAAGCTGTCTTAAGCTTCATGTTAAGTGCTTGAGCAATTTCCCTGACCATGAGGATCTTCCTAGAAGTACTCAAATACAGCATTATCTCTAGTTGAGCAGTGGATTTAGCGAAATCTAGTGTAGCGTCTAGTTCTTTAATTAGCTCGATCTTCCTGTGCATCATCTCTCTACTACTGAGGTATGCAGAACACAATCGAACCACCCCCTAATTCTGGTCTGCTAGGTCTTGAGTACTTAATAAGGCTCTCCCCAGCAAATCGTTCAGCCTATAGGAAGTCTTGGAAAGATGTTTTAAGAGGAACTTAAGCTTAGCTGGGTCAGCAACGTAAGGTTGAGAAACCTTGAGTGTGAGCCATAAGAAAACACCTTCAGCGAGAGGAATGCCAGCATAAACCCACCTAAACCCATTCCTATACATCAAGATAACGAAGCCGGCCTTAGGGGGGATGAGCGAGACATACTCAGCGAAGGAAAGGAGATCCTCACCACCCTCAATAAAACCCAGCACCCGACCCCCTAGAGCAAGACAGGCATCGACAAACACCCTCCCATCCACGAGTAAGCCAAGCAACTCTCTAACAGCATCCAACCAAGACACCAGAAAACTAACTACCACATCCTTAATAAAGGATGCCGGGAGAATTCGACAACTAGTCGACACATAGAAACGAAACGCTAAATTAGTACGTGACTGAGGAACGAATCCGCTGAGTGAGGGGAGGCTTCGGAGAACCGTCGCTCATGAAACAAACCTTTTAAAAAGATGCTGCCGACCACCATCACGAGGTGACTCAAAAACGCGCGTAACCCGAAACCACTGGAAAACCAAGAAAGGAATAACCGGAATAGAAGCAGCTATAGTCATGATAGCGTTCGTGGTTGTAGCCGCAGCCCTCGCGTTCGTAGTACTCAACATGGGTATGTTCACAACCCAGAGAGCTAGAGAAACGATAAACTCCGGACTAGCGCACGCGTCCTCAGCGCTAGAAGTAGACGGCTCAATAACGGCGCTGGTCAACAGTACTGGGAAAGGCGTTGAGTTAATCAGTATACCGCTGAGACTAGCACCAGGTAAGGACAGCGTGGATTTAAACCCGGAGAAGCTGACCGTGGCACTCTTCGTCACAGGGACGCAGAACCTAGCTTACGAAAATATATACAGTAAAGTATTCACCGCGGAAGACTGGGAAGATGGTTACGGCTTATCCACTATTAATAACAAAATAGATGCTTCTAGTACACCAAACGCAACTATGATATTCGTTATAGAGAGAGTCGCTGATACGGTATTATCTTATGGCGAGAAAGTTCTGCTAGTGATTAAGTTCCAGGACGGTTACCACCCAGCACCTTACGACAATATAAGGGTTGAGATTAGGACTCCTGAGGGCGCACCGTTAACCGTTGAGAGGGTTGTCCCAGCTATACTACCGGAAAGTCAGGCGGTAGCTCTAGGTTGAGGTGCTTTCAATGATCTACTCTAAAGCTTATTCGTTCTTTTTTGTTGTAAAAGGTTCTTCCTCAAAGGTTTCCTCGTATCCCCTCGTGTTAATCATACTTATCTCTTTCTCTTTAGCCGTCCTCACAGCTTTCTATTTATGGGTTTTATTCCGTGAGGGTTTCTACTATTCCTTATTCTTATTATTGCCTTTCTACGTCTTCGTTCATTTTTTCATCGTAGGTCTTAAGACTCTTCTTGAGGGGTGGTCGTGATTGGGAGTGAGGTTCCTTGGTCATGTGATTGCTTCTTGTGTAGATTTTTCGTTAAGCCCCTCCTCAAGTTGCTTTACAGTAGTAGGTTTTGTTCGGGTGGGGTGGGATCCGTGGTTGAGTCAAATAGTGGTGTGGTAGCTGAGGAGGAGTCTAAGAAAGAGTTAGCTCAGTTGGTTAAGGCTTTGAGGGAAGCTGTCGTAGAGTTGAGGGAAGCTCTAGGTGAGTTAGGTAACCCGCTAAATCAAGTAGCTGCCGTGAGTAAGCCTGAGGAAGTGATCACTACCTTAAGTAGTGTTGAGGCTGAAGGAGACGATAAAGACTTGAAGACCGAGAGGTCACGTGTTAGTAAAGAGAAATCAATCACATCTCTCTCCGAGGATAAGAAAACACTTAAGAGGCTGGGTAGCGAGGGCAAGTACGTCAACCTGAAGACCCTCATGAAGTTCATGCGTTTAGCCAACCTACTACTGGATAGAGTTGATAAAGACATGTTAATACACTACATAACCTTCATGAACAAACTTAATCTAGTTAGAGATGATGAGTTAGAGTTACTGAAGGTGATTATCGACTTAGTAGATGAGGGTAGGAAGAGAAGCTTAAGCATCGATGAACAGATAGCTATGTTCAGCATAATAGCTGACAACTTCGGCTTCAGGGATGAGCTGGTAGATAGTGAGTTAATGACTTATGTGCTGAAGTTGATAGTCAGCAAGTGATTACTGAGTGCGGAGAGCTTGAGGTACGGGATGCTGAGGTATGGGTTCCTCGACTGTGATAGCTCACGGATTGCTCACTATTGTTGGGGTTATCCTAGCCACTGTTTTCGGAGCTTTCGTAGTTACTAGAATAAACTACGTTAATAATTCTCTCTCACTCATCCTAAACTCCAAGCTTCAGGAACTCCAGATTGACGTCAAAATAATAACAGGTTTTTATAACTCAAGCGAGTCTATGTACGTTATTTACGTGAAGAATGTTGGGACTCTCAACATACCTCTAACTCAACTCTATGGCAAGACCGAACTCTACCTAAATACTTACGACGGCCAGAACTACTTCTTCATATTGGGTGCTGGGGGTGAGATTAACGAGGCCTCTGTGAGGGAGTTAGTGGAGGACGGGACTTGGAGCCCTGGAGAGACTATCTTAGTTAAGATGTTATTTCAGAGTAAGCCTTCTGAGCCGATAAAGGTTAAGTTAGTCTTACCTTCGGGTGCTTACACGGAGGGGATAGTTCCAGGGTGATGGGGGTGGCTAGCCCTGCCAAGCGAGGTGGTGATTCCGTCAATAATTGTCGTGGTGTTCATGCTGGTGATGATTGTTGCCGGCATCGTCATGAACCTAAACTACACATTACTTGTTTTCAGGGAGGTGAGGAGGTTGAGTGAATCTCTAGCTAGAAACGATAAGTTGAGAATAATTGAAGGCTCCCTAATTAATGAAACCCTTATAGAGATTAAGTTGTCGGCCGTTGACGGTACAGTAGCGCCCTTAACTGAGGTTCAGTTTATCGTGTGTTATGAGGACGTGGAGGAACGCGTGACTACCTACCTACTTAAGTACTCTGTTAATGAGAGTCCTGGCTGGAGCTTAACTACATTATATTCTGGTAAGGTCCAGAGGGATTTAGAAGGAAGTAATTACTTGATTCCGGGGGAGGTAGCTGTAGTAAGGCTTAAGCTACCAACACCTAAATCTGAGAATAGCTCCGTCGTAGTAGTAGCGGTTAGCCCGGGAGGGCATAAGAGTAGTTGGGTGATAGGAAACGCGTAGGTACATACCTACGCATAATGAAGTTCTTGACCTGAGGTTAGGTGGGGGGTTCCCACATCCCTCCTACATGATCGTCGAAGGTGATAATGGTTCGGGAAAGACTGCGTTAGTACAGCAAATTATTTACGGAGCTTTATCCGAGGGATTAAGCTCCCTAGTCATAACCACGGAGAGAAGCGTTAAGGAATTCCTTGCCGACGCTGCAGAGGTCCGAATGGATATGAGTGATTACTTCATAGAAGGTTCGTTGAGGATATACACAGCTAACTTAAGGAGTTTGAGGTGGGCTAGCCTCACGAATTCTAAGATACTCGACGTACTGAGTAATTTTTTCGAGACACATTCAGCGGACTACGATTTAATGGTGGTTGATAGTCTCACACACTTAATCCACGGTGTTTGGGCAGGGAAGGTCTTGAATTTTTTCAAAAACTTGAGGTTCTTGGTCAGGAGAGGGAATACCTTAATACTCACGCTTCACCCAAACATCTTGCCAGAAGATATGAAAGTGAAGGTAGTGGGTATTTCAGACGTGTACGTCAGCTTAAGCAACGTAGATATTGGTGGGAGGATTTACAAGATGCTTAACTTAGTTAAGATGAAGGGTTTTAACGCAGGCGCTGACCCATCAATAATCTTTGACGTAGATCCAGCGCTAGGGATAAAGGTGATTCCCATGAAAGCTACTAAAGCGTGATAGGTATGGCGCTCCCGAAGCTACGCATATCTATTAAGACTCTCAACCCCCGAAACTTGATAGGCTCACGTGGAAAGAAGGTAGTGCAAGAGGGAATTGTTTGCCGCCCCCCATACTACGGTGACATAGAGCCTTGGTATCTTAAGGAGTACGTGAGCGGGAAGACTTCCGGGATAGGTGATGTTAAGGTAGTTGAGAAGCTCAGTAGCGATCATAAGTTCATGAGAGATTACAACATCATATACCCTGTTGGTGGAGGGATCTTCATTCACGTCTCTAGTAGGAGGTCTGGCAGAGGTTACCCAACATACGCCGTGGTGGAGCCTCCCAGGCCTCCCGATAAGGTACTCCACTTAGTTGAGGAAAGGATAGCGAGGCTGATCCCAGATGATTACGTGCCTAAGTCTCCTGACGATAAGATATGTTTGTTACTCAGTTTAGTAGGCGAAGTCTTTGATTCATTCGGTAATGAGTTAACGCGTTATTTGAGTGACGGAATTCCCATGAGTGAATTTAGGAACGTGCTGGCGTACCACGTAGTGAGGGATAAGGTTGGCGTGGGCTTGATAGAGCCTTTTCTGAGGGATCCCTACCTAGAGGATATCTCCTGCAGCGGTTTAGGTAACATATATGTTGTTCACAAGTATTTCGGTAATATGGAGAGTAACGTTGGTTTCGTAGATGAGGGTGAGCTGAACTCATACCTCATCTCATTGGCTGAGAAAATAGGTAAGCCTCTGTCTAGTGCTAGACCCATAGTTGATGCCACACTGCCTGACGGTTCCAGAATAAACATAGTTTTCGGTAATGATGTTAGCTTAAGAGGTTCTAACTTCACTATAAGGCGTGTCCTGAAGACCCCGGCTAGCATAACTCAACTCATTAGTTGGGGGACTTTCGATTCGAGGGTCGCGGCTTACATGTGGATGTTGTTAAGTGAAGGCATGAGCGGGTTCGTGTGTGGTGAGACCGCCAGCGGTAAGACTACCTCACTCACAGCTATGATACCCTTCATAAGGCCTTCAGCTAAGATAGTCTCAATAGAAGATACTGCGGAGGTAATAGTTCCACACCCTAACTGGGTGAGGGAGCTTACTAGGGATACTGGAAAGCCTGAGAGTAGTGTGACTATGTTTGACCTACTTAAGTCAGCGCTTAGGCAGAGACCAAACTACATAATAGTCGGTGAGATTAGAGGTGCTGAGGGTTCTATAGCTTTTCAAGCAATTCAGAGTGTTGCTCGGGAGACCCCGATCTTGATTAAGGAGGTGAGGACTGGCAGGGTTAGGTTAGTGCGTATAGGAGATTTCGTGGATAAGTTCTTCAATAACGACCCTGAGGGGAAGAGGTATATTAGCGGTTATGAGGTCCTCTCACTTAGTAAGTCAGGCGAGGTTGTCTGGGCCCCAATAAACTACGTCTTAAGACATAAAGTTAGCGAGATTTACGAGATAACCTACGAGAATGGAGGGCGTTTAAGGACTACTGGCTCACATAGTGTTTTCGTTCTAGATTTAGAGTTCATGAGGATAGTACCTAAGCCTGTGTCGCGTCTTAGGGAAGGTGATTTGCTAGTTTCTTTCGTTAGGAATCCCGGGATGTTCAGATATGGGAAGACTAAGGGCTCTCAGAACCTTAGCTTGAGGGAGCTTCTCATGAGACCGATGACCTTATGGTTTATAATGACAAGTTATTACGATACTCACGCTTTCAAGACGCTTGAATCGCTGAGGACTACGAAGGACATGATTACTTACTATGTAGGTAATGGGGAGGTTGCTATCACGGTAGGGTGGATTGCTAGGTTGTTAGGATTTGAGTCTAGTATAATCATTCGTGAGGATGGTGGAGGTCCTCACGAGGTCAGAGTAAGCCCTCCTAAAGACGAGATCCCATCAGAGATCGTGGAGTCCTTATTAAGTCATGTTCAAAGTGCCGGCATCTCTCTGAACGGTTGTGATCTTATTCAAGTTTTGAGTGTCGATCCTAGCAGGAAGGTTTCCAAAGACGTTGTAGCGGATGTAATCAACTTACTTAAGGAAAGCTTAGGTAAACTAGATTATGATGGTCTAGACCTACTTAGCAGGGCTGAAGCTATTTTAAGGAGTGACTTAACCTTCTTGAAGGTTGAGAGAATCAGTAAGTTAAGGTATGAGGACTTCGTATACGACATTTCGGTTCCTGAGACTGAGTTATTTTTAGGCGGGTCTCCCCCGGTAGCTCTTCACAATACCGGACACCCTGTTTTATCAACTTTTCACGCGTCAGACATAGATACGCTGATACAAAGGTTAACGAATAACCCTATAAACATCCCTAAGACTAACATAGGAGCTCTTAATTTTGCCTGGTTTCAATCAGCTGTGTACACTAGGGAAGGTTTCTTAGCTAGGAAATTAGTTAAGCTCTATGAGGTGATCGGTTATTACCCGCAGAACGACAGTATAATAGCTATACCTGTGTTCGTGTGGGATCCCGTAAACAATAAGTTCATTTTTAGCGGTAGGGGGACTAGCTATCTGCTAGAAGAGAAGATTGCCGTCATGAGAGGCATACCTAGGAGTCGAGTTAAGGAGGTTTACGACGAGCTTGAGCTGAGAGCCTCATTTATTAACGAGTTAGTTGAGAGGAAGATTTTTGATTACTGGGATGTATGGAGAGCTATCATCAAGGTAGGGGAAGTAGGTGTTGAGAAAGCCCTTAATCTCTTAAGAAATGGTGCTCTTCTTTGATTCCCAGACTTAGTAGTGGGTTGCTCGCGAAGAACTTGGCCAAGGGCCTTATAGTTACTGTGTTACTAACCTTAACTTACTTAATTGTATGGTATGTGGGTATAGGCTATCCTCTCAACATAATCATTTTCTTGGTCACGTCCTTCGTCTCCACACTCTTCGTTTTCGCTTACGGCGTTATCAAAACCAAGTATTTAACGGTCGTTACTCCAGATCTCGACTTCATTTTTATGCTGGCTCACGCGTACGCCGTATCTACTGGCGGCACCTCGAACCTTAATATAATTTCTTCAGCGACTGACGCGGGGAGTTACCCTAAGATAGCTAAGTACATGAAGAAGGTAGTTAATTTATCCAGGAATTTCGGGTATGACTTAGCTAGGTCTCTTTACATAGTTAGTTCCGAGGTTTCTAAACTTAAGTATTTAAGAGATTTTATGGAGAGATATGCTGCTTCTATAAGGGTCGGAGAGAGTGCTGAGAGATTTATTGAGGTTGAGTTAAGGAATTACATGAATGTTTATGAGTATTCTTACCAGAGAATAATGGACTCGGTGAACGTTCTCTTAAGCACTTATACGGCCGTACTTACTTCCGCTATATTCGTCGTAGCTAATCTTTTAGTTCTCTCAATAATGTTTGGCGGCGATTTGAGCATCATTTTAATTTCGTTGGTAGGGGTTTTCACGGCTACGGCAGTGATATTAGTTCCTATATGGATGGTCTCACCTAAAGACATACTTGTGGTTAGTGGGGATCTCAGAAAGGACGTCCTGAAAATCCCTAACCTAGTATTCCTCCTTAGTTGTGTGGCGTGCTTGATCATTGTCTTGCTTCACTTAATCGGTTTAGTTAATTTAAGTCTTTACGTGACTTTAGTTCTGCTAGGTGTTGTTCTCCTCGTTCCGGGTTATATGTATGTGAGAGTTGAGAAGTTCGTGAAGGAGGTTGATAAAGACTTAACCGTTTTTGTGAGGATGTATGGCGGTAATCTCTCCATAGTTCCCTCACCTCTCAAGGCTCTGGAACCATTATTGAGCGTTTTGTTCGGTAAGGTTGCTAATGCTTTGAGAAGGTTACATACACTGTTAAGTAGTCAGATAAGCTTTTCTGTAAGTCTTAAAGAGTTCGTTCTCTACACTCGTTCAGAACTCGCGCGCAGAATCTCAAGAATACTTGAAGATACTCTGAAGTTTGGCGGGGATTCTTCTAAAGCTGGCTTGAATCTTTCAGAGATTTCTTTAATGATAGGTAGGCTTAGGCTACGTAGGTATCAAATACATAAAACATTCGAGACATCTACTTACGCAATATACTTGACGAACGTTTTATTAATAACCTTCATAACCTCGCTCATGAGAATCTTCGCCTCAGTTTTATCTCAGATACAGACCATAATGCCTTTCTACCCTCTCTCAGACCCCCTCATAAACGCGATAAATTTATTCGTCATAATGTCGATTACTTTAATGAACACGGTAGCGCTAACGATAACTAACGGGGGTTTAAGACATACCGCGACTTACTACCTTGCAATCTTCTTAGTATTGGGAGGTCTTGGAGGGATCGTATCGGACGTGTTAGTAGCGAACTTGCTGCAACCGGTGGCGGAGATAATACTGCAGCCCGTGATACCGCTGACGTAAGTCTTTCTTACCACATCAACCAAGGCTTAAAATTAAAAACCTTTGACTGAGTTTAGATTAGGTGGTGCGGGTTAGTAATTAAGGTATTTAGGGAGTTAGGGTATTTAGTAGTTGAGGGGGCTCTTGCAGAGGTTTACGCTTTCTTAGAGAGGGTAGTTAAGGAGTTAGGCTTGACTGAGGACGTAGAGGATACTTTAAGAATTTTAAATAATTTTGATGCTTACTACGATACGCTAAGAAAAAAGTTTAAGGAATACATAACGCCGCGTAAGAACGAGAGAGACCTCCTCTTGGGGAGAGTGGTAATAGATAAGATCAGGTTAAGAGTGGAGAAGGATCAGAAAATAGTGTCGATAGTGTTTGATAAGAGAGTGAACGAGGAATCCATATTAAGGTTAGTGAGTTAGCAAGTACCGTGATCACTAACTAGAAGACACAGCTAACGCAGGAATCATTCAACCTTTTTACTCTTACCCTTGGTTGTTTTCTTTTTCTGAGGTTTCTTAACTGGTTTTGCTTTCCGCGTTGTTTTCTTTTGACTTAACGAGAAAGATTCTCTTAACTTCCTTATATCCTCTATTACCTGGTTCACCGTATCCGGGTTTTTAAGCGCTTTAAGAAGTAATTCCTCGATGCTCAACATAGTCTCTAGGGAGCTTATGCTGAATGAGACTTTAGGCACCTCTACCTCCTCAGTACTTAAACTAACCTCTTCCTCGGCAGCAGTCTCTAAACTCAGTATTTTCTCGAAACTCTCTTCCTCTGTCTCCTCTACTTCCTCCCTCTCTTTCCCTTCCTCTGACATTCTAACACCTTAGAAGAGTTACTTGTGAATATTTATAAAGATTGATACGTGGTTTCTATTGCTTATCTGTGGAATAATGTTTATGTATACTGGGATTAGTGAGCGGAAATGTCTGAAAACGAGATGAAATCGCTGAGTGTTGAGGTTGCTGATGTGGCTAGGAGAGTAGGTATAGTGAAGCTAACCCCTATTCAAGAAAAAGCTATTCCAGCGGTTTTGTCGGGTCATCACGTACTGATAGTGGCGCCAACAGGTAGCGGTAAGACCGAGGCCGCGATGTTGCCGATACTCAGTATGATGTGCGAGAAGAGGAGTGAGGTCTTACCTATAGCGGTTATTTACGTGACCCCCCTGAGAGCTCTTAACAGGGATATGTTACGTAGGTTAAGCGATTTAAGCGGGATGCTAGGGTTTAAAGTAGCTGTCAGGCACGGTGACACGCCGAGTACTGCCAGGAAGTTAATGAGTGTCTCACCCCCTCATATCCTGATAACCACTCCAGAGACTCTGGCCTATGTTTTAGTTAACGAGGATTTGAGGAAGTATTTAAGGAACGTTAGGTGGGTGGTGATAGATGAGTTCCACGAGTTGGTTAGTAGTAAGAGAGGAGTTCACCTACTTGTCGATCTAGAGAGGCTTGAGAGGATTGCGGGGAGGTATCAACGCATAGCTCTCTCGGCTAGTGTGGGTGATTTAAATAAAGTTAAGAGCATCTTAGCTCCGGGTAGGCTGGTAGTAGATGTTTCGGTACCTATGTCTAGAGAATCAGAGATTAAAGTGGTCGTAGCTCAACAAGATCTTTCCGGTGGTGGGTCTAGGAACTCCTTGGTCGGGGAGATCGCGCGGCTCTTAACTAGGTTTAGGAGTGTCATAATATTCACTAATACTAGGGATGAGGCTGAGTGGCTCGGGAACATGCTTAATAAGTGCGGGCTCTCGGTTGAGGTGCATCACGGGTCTCTCTCAAAGAAGGTTAGGGAGGAGGTGGAGAGGAAGCTTAAGGAAGGCTTGCTGAAGGCGGTGGTTTCTACCTCTAGCTTAGAACTTGGTATTGATGTGGGGTATGTAGACGCGGTTATTCAGGTGTCGTCCCCTAGGCAGGCAGTGAAGCTGCTTCAGAGGGTTGGTAGGTCGTCCCATAAGGCGTGGTTGAGAGCTGTAGGGTACGTGATAGCTAGTGGGAACTTAGATGACGTAGCGGAGTCTTTAGTCATCGCTAGGAGGACTTCTAGTTACGACTTAGAAAAGCCAAATACTTTTAAGGAGTCTCTTGACGTCTTAGCTCACTTACTGGTAGGTCTAGGTCTTGAAGGGGGCTTCACCATAGGCGAGGCGTTAAAGATTTTGAGAAGGAGTTACCCTTACGCGGAATTAGCCGAGGAAGACCTCCAGAAAGTAATAGACTTACTAATTGAGTTGGGGTATTTGAGGAGGTTGCCTGAAGGTGCTTACGTAACGACCGGTAAGGGCAAAATTTACTACCTAAAAACAACGATGATTGTTGAGTCTTCGCAATATGACGTGGTGGATGTGGTGACAGGTGGTCATATAGGGAGGCTAGACGAGGAATTCGTGATGTTGTCTGCAGGAGAAAACGCTGACATGGTCTTATCAGGTAGGGTTTGGAAGATTCTCGACGTAGATGGGGAGTCTAAGAAGATATCAGTGGAGTTGAGCGGGGATGAGAGCGCGTTAATCCCTACTTGGTCTGGCGAGAGCATACCCGTGGATTTTAAGGTAGCTAGGGAGGTCTGTGCTCTCAGGCGAATGATAGTCTCGGGTAGTAACGTAAGTAATTACCTGAGGTTTACTGAACACGCCGGCGTTTTAGATTATCTGAGAAGAGTGCTTGTGGAACAAGTGAGTAAGGGCTACCCATTACCTACCGAGAGGGAGGTTCTTGTTGAGGTTAGTCGAGGTAATAACGTCTTGGTGGTTATTCATTCCTGCCTAGGTAGCAGAGGTAATTTAGGTCTTGCTCACGTGACATCATATTACTTAAGTAAGTTACTTGGCGTGAAACCCGTCATAAAGCATGATCCTTATAGGGTCTATATGTTACTCCCGGGGGATGTTAGCGAGTCTCGTGTGGTGACGCTCATGGAGAATTTATTGCTTGATGATAGAGCGCTTGAATACTTGAGTGAGTCATTGCTTAAGTCGAGCCTGGCTGAGTACGTGGCTAGGAGGGTTCTCGTGAGGCTTGGTATCATGCCTGAGGAAGCCCCCCTCCAAGTCGTTAGGACGCTTATTAACAAGTACGTGAGTCATGACGTTGTTAAGAAAGAAATACTCAACGAGATCTTAACACGTTACGTTGACTTAGAGGTTCTTAAGAGTTTCTTCAGTGACGTTAAGCTAGGTCGTTTAACTAAGAAGGTTATGATAGTTAACGAGTTATCTCCAATAGCTTTGGAGGGGCTTAAAGTAGCCGGTGGTTATGGTAGGGTTGAGGTTGAGAAGCTCCCTAAAAACGTTGTAGTTGAGTTGCTTAAGAAGAGGTTGTTAGAGAAGGAAGTGAAGCTTTACTGCCTCAACTGCGGTGAGAGCTGGCGTGAAATAGTTAAGAATTTGCCGGAGAGAGTGAGTTGCAGTAAGTGTGGTTATTCCGTGGTAGGCGTTTACTTTGGTAACGAGGACTTAAGCAGTTTAGTGAGGAGAATCATCAGGTATGGTGCTAGGTATGAGTTCTTAGTTAGTGAGGAGGAGAAAAGAAAGTATGATGAGTTAGTGGCGTCCGCGAGACTCGTGTTAACTTACGGTAAGAAAGCAGTCATCGCTTTGGCTGCGAGGGGTGTGGGCCCGCATAATGCTGTAAAAGCCTTAAGTTCCGATAGTGAGGAGGAGTTTTACTTATCACTCTACGAGCTTGAGAAAAACTATGTGAGGACCAGGAAGTACTGGAGGGATTGACCTGTTAAGGGCTTACTCGCCAGCTAGCGAGGCAGCAAACCTAGCGTTTACTATGCATAAGTTCTCAATATCTAAAACTTGTGATGGGAAGATTTATGTGTGGTGGGCGGTGATGCTTCATGATTGGTAGGGAGGTCAAGATTTGTGTTTTGAGGATAGGTCATAGGCCTGAAAGAGATAAGAGGGTTACCACGCACGTAGCCCTTACTGCAAGAGCTTTCGGCGCTTCATGCTTCGTGTTGGGTGACGTAGAAGACCAGAGTGTTTCGGAGAGCTTGAGGAAGGTTTGTGAGAGGTGGGGTTGCGGTGGCTTCGAGTATGTTTCAGGTGTTTCTAGTGTTGAGTTCGTTAAAAAGTGGAAGAGTCTCGGCGGCTCTGTGGTGCATCTAACGATGTATGGCTTGCACGTGGATGACGTAATCAACACCATAAAATCACTCTCCAAGGATTTGCTGGTGGTAGTTGGTGCTTCTAAGGTCCCGAGGATTTTCTACGAATTAGCGGACTTCAATATCGCTATAGGTCATCAACCACACTCGGAGGTTGCAGCCTTAGCGATTTTCTTGGATAGACTTTTTGAGGGTAAGGAACTACACCTTATTTTCTCTGATGCGAAGTATTATATAGAGCCGTCGGTTAAGGGGAAGAAGGTGATTAGGGTTGAGTAAGCTCAGAAAGTTAGATGAGTTATCTAAGTTTATCGAGGAATACATAGGGGATTCGGGCAAGGCTGTTTTCGAGACCTTAATCAGGCATAATAAGGAGTTGACGGATTCCGAGATTGTTTCAGAAACAGGTATTAACGAGCAGGAGGTTAGGAGGGCTTTATACGAGTTGCACTCACTAGGTATCGTCGCTTATAAGAGGAGGCAAAGTCCTGAGGACGGGAGGTTTATCTATACTTGGTTTATAGATGGTGGTAGACTCAATCAAATACTTCTTCAGAGGAAGAAGGAAGTTTTAAATAAGCTTAAAGCTAGGCTAAACTTCGAATCTAATAATACGTTCTTCGTGTGTGACGTTGACGGCGTTAGGCTGACCTTCGACGAAGCTTACGAGAACGACTTTAAGTGCCCTAAATGCGGGGCTGATTTAAGTCCGGAGGACAATACCGCAGCGAAGGAACTCCTGAAGAGTATGATCGCTAAACTTGAAGAGGAAATATCTAATGAGGAGAAGGAACTCACTAGTTGATTTATTCGCTGGTGGGGGAGGGTTTACAAGGGGATTTTACGAGGCAGGTTTCGAGCCCGTCTTAGCCGTAGATATTGATGAAGCTTCTGTTAAGACTTACGTGTCTAACTTCCCTAGATCACTAGTCATATCGGAGGATGTGCGCGGGCTTGAGTGTTGGAGACTACGTAACCTCATTAATAACTTGAAGGTAGACGTACTGATAGGTTCCCCACCCTGCGAGCCTTTCACGGGTTCTAACCCTAGGAGAATGAAGGACCCCTTAGATAGGCTGTATAAAGACGATGTAGGTAGACTAGTTCTGGAATTCATAAGGGTCCTTGAATGTTTAGGACCAAGCTACTTCGTGATGGAGAACGTGCCCGCGATACTAGACGGGGATTTGCGTTCGGCGCTCAAGGAAGAATTCGGTAGAGTTGGTTATGAGGTTTACTTCAATTTTCTTAGAGCGGAGGATTACGGGACCCCGTCAAGAAGACTCAGGGTATTCGCTTCTAACATCATCATAAACCCGCCTAGGATGAGTAAGACAGTCACTGTGACAGAAGCGCTCTCAGGCCTTCCTGAACCTTCTGTAGACCCTCAGATACCTAATCATGAACCACCACCTAGTCTTAGTAAGTCTAAGCTTAAGAAAGCTCTTAGGCTTAAATGGGGTGGTTCGGCGGTCATGTATGAAGGTGCTGAGGGGCGTTTGCTACCTAACCTAATAAAGCTACACCCTTACAGAGTTGCGCCGACGGTTTTAGGTTCTTCGAGGTTCATACACCCCTTCGAGAATAGGTTGTTAACCGTGAGGGAACAAGCTAGATTGATGGGATTTCCTGATAACCACACGTTTTTAGGGGGGAGGGATCAGCAATATAATCAGGTGGGAGAGGCGGTTCCGCCACCGCTAGCTAAAGCGATAGCTCTCGAACTGCTTAAGCACTTAGATGCTTGAGGAAATCAACTATTTTAATAAAACATGTTTACAAGATATTTGTGAGGCTGATATCGAGCGATTTTAACGTGTGTGGAGGGTGGGTAGAAGTGGTGGATCGAGATCGTGAGGGTGTGGGGATGTCTGGGGGTGTTGAAAGCGGTCTAGAATTGGTGGTGGTAGTCAATAATGTCTCGTCCCCTCAGAGGTTGATTGATTTCGCTAAGATGGTATATGGTTTAATTAATTTAAAAAGCAGCTTAGTCTTCACCAGAGTTTCCGGTATGGCGGCTCAGACAGGAGTTCCTGAGGTTAGTAAGTACTTGTTTAGGTTAGGTAAGCCGTTGCTTATCCTGCCAACGCCTCAGGACGTCATCGATTTGTTAAAACCTGATAGGGTCTTAGTGTTGGCTAAGACGGAGGTTTCTAAGGATATAGAAGAAGTAGCAAGCGACTTGAAAGGTAAGGTAGCTCTGGTAGTTAATGGCGGTGACACACCACCCTCTAAAACAGAGCTTAGTTTAGGAGATCACGTGATGGTAGGTGAGCTCGACCCTTCCACACCTCCTCAAGCAACACTCGCTATAGCGCTTTACGTAATCGCGAAGAAGCGTACGCGGAAAAACATTTAAGCCGTGTTACAATAAGAAAATCATGGAGCCGGGTCGTCTAGCGGCCAAGGATGCGGGGCTTTGGACCACGTGGGAAGACCCCCCGTGACCGGGGTTCGAATCCCCGCCCGGCTACCACACAACCCCCTTATTTAACTTTGCTTTCCTATAACGAGGTGGGATGATTCGTGGAGTGCTGGCTCTCCAGCCCTGAAGCGTTTGCTCCCAAGGGGATTAAGTTTATTTTCATATGTAGTCATGAACCTAAAGATATCTACTTTATTGAGGATCTGCACGAGCATGCTTCCTTGATTAGCGAGTCTCTGAGTAGAACTCTGGGTGTTGGGGGTCTTAGGGTGGTGTTTAGTGATAATGAAGTCATAGGTTCTGATTACATGCTATACTCTTTCAAAGTTTTTCACGAAGGAGATTACGTTGGTACTTGCAGGTTTGTGACTTACTGCAATAAATTAATTAAGTCTTTATGCACTATTAGTTCGGGGATGACTTTTGAGAAATCCTGACTCCTTACCTCCCGGGCAGAGGGCTATTCCGAATTTCATAATCTACAGGATCCTTGGTCAGCCGGAAGTAGACATTAATTCTTGGAGACTAAAAATATTGGGTGATGTAAGTAAGCCCCTAACATACGCTTACGAAGACTTACTAAAGATTGCTGATACGTCTTACGTCTCAGACTTTCACTGCGTTACTGGATGGTCTGTGAGGGGTGTTGTTTGGGAAGGTGTTTCGCTACGTAGGCTCGCGATGGAGGCACAGCCCTTGAAAGGTGTTGAATGGGTTTACGTTAGGGGCTTAGATAAATACACTACGGTAATACCGTACGAGGATTTTCTTGACGAGAGAGGACTTCTCGTGTTAAGGATTAATGGGAGGCCCTTAAGCCCTGAGCAGGGTTTTCCAGCCAGGATTTTCATACCGCACCTATACGGTTGGAAAAGCGCTAAATGGGTGTCTGAAATCTTCTTCACTAAAAAGTATAAGGATGGGTACTGGGAAGCTCTAGGTTATCACAGTAGAGGAAACGTTTGGAGAGAGGAAAGATTTAAGTAGTCAGCTCTTCTTTTCGAAAGAGTTACATTAATCTAGTTGATCGACATTTTAAGTCACACATGAAAATATTCAAACAGTTTAATTAGTATAATGTTATCTTTGGTTAGGTGTGTTAATCTTTATTAACCTCGAGAACGATTTGTTAGCGGTGAGTCTTAAATGAAGAGCTTTGGCGAGTTGATATATAGTCAGGAGAGAGCTCCCGGCGAGGCGATAACGAAGGTTGAGACACATACCCCGAGGATAGAGGCGCCTGACACCGTGAGAGCTAACGAAGCTTTTGAAGTTAAGATTTTCGTAGGGCCTCATCCAAACACTGTGGAGCACTCTATTAGGAGGATAGAGTTCTACTTCTACGAGGAGGGTAGGTCGTTTAACCCAATAAGACTAGCGACTACGGAACTAGAACCTGTTTATAGTGAGCCGGAAGTGAAATTTAAGATAAAGCTGAAGAAGAGTGGAGTTATATATGCTATAGAGTATTGCAACCTACACGGCTTATGGGAAGCTAGGAAAGAAATTAAGGTCGAGTAAATTTATTTTCAAATTTCAATACCTAAAACAACGTTAGCTATTCTCCCAATAAAGTAAGTTGTTGCAGCGGCGATCATGCTTAACGATAATAACTCCAGTATCTTTCGCTTAATATTAAGTCCTCCTAAAACTGATATTACGAACCCCGTTAAACCTAGGGCTATTGCAGATGAAATGAAAGAGGTTATCACGGAGATTGGTGGTGGTATAAGCAACACGTAAGGAAGTAGAGGTACTAGAGAACCTACGAAGTACGAGAACCCGGTGTATAATCCTGCTTTCTTAGGATCCTTACGTACCTCCTCGTCATCAAGGACTCCCTCCCCAACGGTCTCAGCACCTGTATTCTTGTCGCTATACGCATATCCTACCTTGGATAGTAGTTTGGAACGTCTTATCTTCTCGTTAGTTATTTGAGTACTTGTTTTTGAACTTACGTAAGCTCCTATGCCCATGGAGAGAGCTCCCCCCACACCAACTAATATGCCGCCAGCGAATACGTATAGTGGTGATAAGAAAGTTCCTGCAAGTCCTGCTGAAACTGAAAGAACCTCAACTAAGCCGTCATTCATTCCTAAGACTATTTCCCTGACGTGATCTAGGAAGGTCTTATACCGTCTCTCCTCCTCTCCTAAAATGATTTCATGAAGTGTTTCATCTTTAATAATTCTGGTGAGTAGCTCTTTTTCGTGATCACTCAAATAATCTGACTCAACAAGACTTAAATACTCATCGATTGTGCTTGCCTCACTATGCTCCAACAACTTAATAACGAACCCTAAACCGAAGACCCTGTACGTGATCTTCAGTAGCATGAGATTAACTAACTTCCTGAACTTACTTGCCTGAGGTTCTAGACCTCTTGTTTTTAAGAAGTCCCTCCAGAAATTAGTGTGTGATGCCTCTATAGAAGCTAGCTCTCTCAACTTTTCACTAAGTACGTTATCAGACACTTTCTTAGCTAAGTATTCGTAGAATATTTGAGCGATTTCCTCGTCCTCTAAAGACTTAATAGCGGTCTTCAAGAGGGGGTGACACATTATTAAGAAACCCCTAAATACGTCAAGATCTCCCTACTCATATAGTCTAGTTTTTGGAGATCTGTCTCCGTGAGCAAGCTATTAACAGATAACTCCTTGGAGAGCTTGAATTTAGACTTTATGAGAATATTCTTCAACTCTCTCGATGCTGCGTCGTTCCAACCATACGTAGTTATGAGATAGATGGGTTTCTCGACGTTCGATTTACTCAGCAACAACTCCAGTAAGTACTTAGTTATAGGGAAAACAGAGTTATCGTACGTTGAAGTAGCTAGGACGATTACCTTAGCGTCAATTACCTCACCTAGGAAGTCCGAGACATTGTCTCTATGATCTGACGTGAACCTGAATACTTTAACGTCCACGTTATCCCTGCCTATAGTACTCAAGAGTTTTCTAATTATTTCTTCGTTGTAGCCGTACATAGACGTGTAAAGAATAACTACCTTCTTATCTTCTGGCACTCCCTCAGCCCATGAACGGTAGAGTTTAAGGACTTCCTTAACAACGTTAGCTCCTAGTAAGACAGCGCCGTGGGATGGAGCTATTAACTCAGTTTTTAAGTTAAGCGTGGAGAGCTTATCTAAAGCCTTAATGACGTTATCTCTGTAATGCCCTATTATGTTGACGAAGTATTTCCTCATGTATTTAACGTACTGTGTTGTTAAATCCGTTAAATCGCTTATCGTGTATGGGGCTATGGAGTAGGCGCCGAAAGCGTCGCAAGTCATTAAAGCCCCGAATTCTTCTATGTGAGTGAAGATCGTTTCGGGCCAATGCAACCAAGGTGTATGCAAGAACTTCAAAGCCATGTTGCCAAGTCTCAATTCCTCACCGTCCCTCACGGATCTGAACTTAATGTCCAAGCCTAGAAGCGACTTTACCAGCTTAGCTGTTAGTGGATGTCCCAAGACTTCAGCTCTAAAATCGCTTAAGGTGCTTAGAGCTTTCAGGGAGCTGCTATGATCAGGTTCCATGTGCTGAATAACCACGTACTTAATATCCCTTAAATCGACGACTCTCCTAAGAGCGTTAACGTACTCTTCCGAGAAACTATGTTTTACGGTATCGAAGAGAATGGATCCCTCATTAGTTCTTAAGACGTATGAGTTGTAGGTAACGCCTTCAGGTATCTCCCAGAGCGACTCAAAATACCTTATGTCCCTATCAATAGCTCTTAAGACTATTAAATCTTTCAGAACTTCCCTAACCTCAACTGTTTTCATATGAACCCCTATAATATAGTTAGCGAATCCTTAAAACCTGCGTGTTAGTGAGCGGCTTCTTCAAATAAAAAAGTGTTTCTAGTCTTGTGGCACACGGACTATTTACGAGCTTCAGCCACCCTCTTTAAGTAAGCTCTTGCCTCTGCCGCGTCCTCTGCTGGAACTTCCTTGTGGCAGAACCACCAGTCAAAGCACGTATACTTTTTCGGTCTCTCAGACGCTTCATCCATGGTTGACGGAGGTGGTATAATAGCTCTCTCACCTATTAACTCGTTGTTAGGCCAGTTGGCGGGTATGGCTACGCCGTGTTCTTCATGTACTTGCAGTGCTTTCAGTATTCTGAGTATTTCGTCGATATTCCTGCCTAACTCTAGGGGGTAATATAAGATAACTCTTATGATGCCTTCGGGATCCACAATGAATACTGCTCTAACGGTCGCAGTAGTAGATTCTGCGTGAAGTAATCCGAGCTTCTCAGCTACTTGACCTCTAGGATCCGCTATTATAGGGAACGGTATCTCATAACCTAGCTTCTCTTTTATCCACTCAACCCACTTAATATGACTATAGTTGCTGTCTACGCTTAGTCCTATAAGCTCTGCGTTGAGTTTCTTGAAGTCTTCATACCTAATAGCGAAAGACACGAACTCGGTAGTACATACTGGCGTGAAATCTGCTGGATGACTAAAGAGAACGAACCACTTACCTTTATAGTCGTCTGGTAAAGTCTTCTTACCGTAGTTAGTATCTACCTCAAGTTTCGGGAAGGACTCACCAATTAAAGGTATTAAACCCGGCATTTTTTGTTCACCAAGTAATATATAAACATAGGGATATTTAAATCTTTCTGTTAGATAAATAACAATGTTCTTTCAATTTTCAAAATAGATAAACCCTTAAGCAGGGATTCTAGGGAATGTTCGTTACTAGCCAAGCTTTCTATTGTGAATACCTGTAATTGCTTGGCCAGCGGTTCATTGCCCCGCGGGTCTCGGAAACACGGAGACGTCAATGAGATATGCTACATAGCGTTTTGGTGATGTTGGTGGTTTGCGGGAGTCTCTCTAGTGATGCGTTATGCTAAGCACGTGAAGCTAAGCATCTATGCTCTCGAGGCAATGACAATAGCCATAACCCCGAGCCCCTCGAAGAGAGGGGTAGGGGTAATGGGCCGGGAACCTGGCCCGGGGCTAAACCCTCGGAAAGAGGGAATGTAATCCCAAACCTCCCAGTCCCTCCAAGACAGGGGTTCCTTCTAGGGCTGGGAGGAGGTCGGAGCTACCATCGAGCATCTTCAAACCAGTCACAGCTTAGAATTAATTAACTTGCTGATTATTTAAGACTCAGTGTGTTTAGTTTTGTTGGCTAAGGTTCTACCGTGTAGTATATCCTTTTCCTTTTCTTACCTCTATTCTCCGTTTTTAGGAGAACAAACTTACCTATCTCGATTGTGTTCTTGACGTGGGGTCCTCCGTCAGCTTGTATGTCAACCCCCGGTATCTCCACTATCCTTAAAGTCTCTATGTTTGGCGGCATCCTAGCAGCTAGCTTAACTATACCGGGTATTTTCATGGCTTCCTCCCTCTTAAGCCAGTAAATCTTTACTTCTATACCCTTCTTTATTATCTCATTGACTTCCTCCGCAGCTTTACTGAAAACTTCTTTCTCATCTCCTTGCACGTCATAGTCCTCCTTGGCTTTATCTGGCTCAACACTGCCTCCAGTGACTAGGGAGCCGTACTTAGAGTACATAACCGCGGAAAGTATGTGTGCGGCCGTGTGCAACCTCATGAGCCTATACCTCCTCTCCCAGTTTAACTCGCCTATGACCGAGGAGCCGGGCTTTAAACCCTCAAGACTGTCAAGTATGTGAATAACCTCGCCGGAACTCTTATCGATTACTACGTCCCTGACCTCATATCTCCTCTCACCAGAATATAACCAGCCAGTATCGTTAGCCACTCCTCCAGAAGTGGGATGGAAGGCAGTCTTATCTAAGATTACTCCCTCACTAGTTAACCCGACCACAACTGCCTCAAACCTCCTCAAATAGCTGTCCCTCTGGAACAGTAATTCAGTAACCACTTAAACCACCAAATATTATTGAGTACTTTAAATATTAGATCTCGCGCCCACGGCCTCAACGAGGGTGAAGTAGGGTTAAGATATTTATAATATGTTGTACGCGGAGTTTATTTTTCGGGGCTATACGGTGACGTCAGAGAGCACGCAAGTAAGGCTTAAGACATACATAGACATGGTTGAGAAAGCCTTGAAGACTTTGAAAGTGGTGAGTAGTGGTAAGGAGGTAAGCGAGGTGATAAGGCTTGCGGCCCTCTACTTAAGTGACGCTAAGCATTATTTTAGTCTTGGCGATTATGTGACGTCGCTGTCGTGCGTAGCTTACAGCGAGGGATTACTAGACGCCCTAAGGTTGACGGGCAGTATAGAATTCGAGTGGGTGAGAGAGAAGCCCAGGAAGGTCCTTGTAGGAGGCACCTTCGACTTACTGCATCCAGGACATATACATTATGTGATGAAAGCTCACGAGAAAGGCTTGGTGTACGCGGTAGTGGCTAGAGACTCCGTAGTAAAGAGGATAAAGGGGAGGGAGCCAGTGCTGGACGAGAGATCAAGACTCACCCTGGTTTCCTCCCTCAAGTACGTGTACGAGGCGATACTAGGTGACGAGGAGGACTTCATGAAGCCCGTAATTAAGGTAAGACCGGACATTATATTACTGGGTCCCGACCAACCCATAGACGAGTACACCCTCATACGAAACAGTGAGAGACTAGGTCTGAACCTAACCGTGGAAAGATTGAGTGAGAGAGTGGGGGGTCACTTAATGTCGACCACGGACGTAATAAAGGAAGTCCTCCGTAAATATTGCGTGAATAAATCCGTGAACGAAAATAAATGATAGGGTGGACCGCTTCATTTGTCGTGCATGATTATCAAAGGAAGCCAGCTTACCTCTTCCTAAGACCCGTTCTCCTAGCGGCTATGTGCCCTACCTTCCTACCTGGTGGTGCGTTCCTGGATACCGTGGACGGGTGTGACTTTCTTTGGTGATGCCCGCCGCCGAACTTGTGGCTGACAGCGTTCATGGCCACTCCCCTGACCCTAGGCCATTTATGAGCTTTTACCTTCCACTTATGATAGGCGGCGCCGGCCTTGAGTAATGGTTTTTCAGGTCTTCCGGCACCTGCAGGAACTCCTATAGTCGCTCTAGCAGTGCTCAAAATACTCTTCTGTCTCTTGCTAGGCAGGAGAACTATTGTGTACTTATCAGACCTACCGAGAACTATGGCATAACTACCAGCTTGTCGGGCTAGCTTGCCGCCGTCGCCAGGTCTTAATTCTATGTTATAGATCTTAGTGCCTTCAGGTATCTTGCCTAGTGGGAGGGTGCACCCTACGCTTACAGGTGCTTCAGGACCTATGAAGACTTCCTGCCCTACATACATGCCCTCAGATGCCGGTATGTAATACTCGTTGCCATTCTCCAGAACTATTCTAGCTAGAGGGACCCACCTACCAGGATCATGCAGTAGTTCAGCAACTACCCCCCTATATGTGCTATTGGTGGGTGGTGGATACTTACTCTCAGCAACTCTGGTGTGTGAAGGACTCCTGAAGTTTTGCCCGCCGCGCCCCGCTCTCTGCTGGAGTGTCTTCTTACCCACCTTGCATCACCCAACTAAATAAGGCCTAGCCTAGTCGCGATTTCACTGGCCTTATACTCCGGCTTAAGCTTAACGTAAGCCTTCTTCTCTCCCTTCATAGTTATCAACGTGTTCACCCTCTCTACCTTAACGTTGAAGAGCTTCTCTACAGCCTCTCTTATATCGCTCTTACTAGCTCTTAAGTCGACTATGAAAACCAGTGTGTTGTTCTTCTCTATCAGTGATAAGGACTTCTCAGTAGCTAAAGACCTCTTAATTATAGATGCGGGGTCCTTCAAATACTCATCACCTCAAACCTCTTCCCAAGCATTTCTAGAGCGGACTTAGTGTATATAGTTAGCCTGCCGGGAACACCTCCCGGAGCTAAATGCATGACGCTCAACATACTGACAGGGACTACGTCTACCCCTGGTAAGTTTCTGAAAGCCTTATAAGCATCGAGCTTCTCATCATGTACTACGATTAAGAGAGATTTAGGCTCCACGTACCTCCTACCCCTCATCTTCCCCTTACCAGCCCTAATCCTGATCTTCTCACGCACTCTCTCAACATCCGTGAAAACCCCTAAATTCTTGAGTAACTTCTTGGCGTCACTAGTCCTAGCAACGTTCAGAGCCTGATCCTCAACTACGACTGGCAGGACCTCCTTCTCAAATACATGTCCCCTCAACCTAACTAATTCTGGGTGACTCGTGGCAGCTATGGCTGAAGCGATAGCTCTAACCTTTTCCTTCCGGTTAATCTCTTCCACAATAACTTTATCGACTTTCGGTGGGTGAGCCAATCTGCCGCCCCTAGTCATGGGGGCGAAGACGGCACGGCCGTTATCAAGTCTAGGCACTCTGGCAACGCTATGCCCTATACCCCACGACTCACCAACTCTTCTCTTACCAGCTAAGGGATCCCTCCCCTTAGGTTGTAGTCTAGCAGTAAAGGAAGATAAGAAAGCTCTCCTAATTAAGTCCTTCCTCACAGGAAAGGAAAAAACACTTGGAAGTACAGCATCACCGACCACATTACCGGCCGCGTCATACACCGGAACTCTCTTCTCAACGATTTTCTCGCTAATGAGTAGCTTCTCAGCCATCACTCAACACCTTGACTCAAATCTTGCTTTCAAGACTTATATAAACAATCTTAGGAGCTTTGTCCGGTACCCAGCTTGGGGGCCTAATAGGCCACCTAAGTACTAGCGGTCTCTTAGGGGTTCCTTGCACAGAACCTGCGAGGACTATGTAATCAGTCCTTACCTGACCGTAGTGCGGGAAGCTACTCACGGGGGTTATCTTACTCCCGTCATCACCCATCATGAGTATCCTCTTATTGTATTCAGTCCTCCTATGAAACCCCATCTGACCTGGTTGCGGGACCGGGCTTATGGCGCCAAATGCAGGGCTCCTAGCACCTATCCTCCTATGACCTTTCCTGTGCTTATGCCACTTGGGTAATTCCCTAACCCCAAACCTCTTTATCACTCCTTGAAAGCCCTTCCCCTTAGTAACCCCTATCACGTCCACGAATTGCCCGGCACTGAAGACGTCGAAGATTCTTAGGGGTTTGCCGAGAACCCCTATAGCGTACCCTACCTGAGCTCCCACGTCCCCGCCGCCAAGTTTAACCTCAATTACGTCAGGGACTTTCTTACTGAGGCCTCCGGTTAGCTTAGGCTGTGAGGCCATTATGAGGGATACTCTAGCGATGTTGTCTTTCATTTCGTCGAGTTTCTTAACAGTTTCTTCGAGTGAATCTGTGGAAACGGAGAGGGTTTTAACCCTTCTGTGAATCTCTAACTCTTCAGGGGGTTTTGCCCAAACCTCGGTTAAAGTCTTAAGGCCTGATACTGTGGCTTCATAAAACCTTGCGGCTAGGGGTATCATCGGGGGAGTCTCAATGACGGTTACAGGAACGAAGATTTCCTGCCCGTAAGTCGGTCTTCCAGGACGATCATCAACTAATATGACGTGAGTCATACCGACCTTATAACCTAAGAAAGCGAGAGGTCTGGGACTCTCTAATGATACCTCAGGCCATGACCTCACAGAAGGCACGAACTCAGCAGCTCTCTTCCTAGGCCTAACACCTAAAGAACCCCTGCGCGGAGCACTCCACTTTCTCCTAGCCATCAGTCACACCCGACCATCTATGATCCTAAATGTTTTGGTGATAAGTGCTTAAATACTTTTTTACGCTTTCCTAATCAGAGAGGCGCTTTAAAGTTTATCCTCGCTCTAGTCTTCATGTTCTCGGTGCTTTTAGGTGGTAGTAGCTCACACAGTGTCTTCTTAAGCTCGATCAAACCATCCCCTCTCAGAGCGGAAACCCTCACTAAGCGCCAACCCCATAAGTAATTGGAGGACATGTAATTCTTTACTAGATCTTCCACATCTTCTAGGTCATTACTTAAATCTATCTTGTTTAGAGCCACGATGAGCGGTTTCCCAAAATACCCTATCTTAGACAATATGTTTAAGGAAGCCCTTAACTTCGACTCGATGATATTTAATGGTTCGGAGGAGTCCAAGACTAAGACCGATAAATCAGATAACGAGATCTCCTCTAGTGTGGCGTAGAAAGCCTCTATGACTTCTGGGGGTAAGTCTCTTATGAATCCCACGGTGTCAACGAACACTACTTCCGAGCAATCTATCGGAGCTAACGCTGCTTTAGGGGAGATGGTCGTGAACATCTCGGGACCTGTGGGCTTGCTCAGCTTAGTTAGGGAGTTAAATAAAGTGGTTTTTCCCGCGTTAGCGTAACCCGAGATTGCTACGTGGGGGAATCCCTTAGAAACCCTAAACTCCCTCTCCCTTCTTCTTCTAATCCTCAACTCGTTTAGGTCTCTCCTTATCTTTGTGAGTCTCCTCCTCATGTGATTGTAGTATGTTTCTGTAGCGTACTCTCCCGGACCCATGAAACCCGGTAGCTCACCTAGCTTAGCTTTCCGTATCCACTCTTTAATGATAGGAAGTTGATGAGTTATTTCAGCCATCTCTATCTGTAGCTTGGCTTCCTTAGAGCCTGCGTGGCTAGCGAATATCTCAAGAACCATCAGTATCTTGTCTCTGACGTTTATTTTCAACTCTTTTACTAGGTTAACTACTTGGCGTGGGTGTAGGACCTCGTAAATATAGATAGAGTCTACCGTTGTCTTACCTAAGTTGAGGGATTTAAGGAATTCTTTAACCTCGTTCAGTAACCTCATGTTAAGGAAGTAGTTTCTGTCTGGTCTGTAGTCGTCTCGTAGTATGAGCTTCTTGACTACGTTTAAGTGTATGGTATCAGCTAGGGAGAGTGCTTCACTTAAATCTCTCTCCTTACTCACTAGTATTGACTTCGTGCTCATCAGTTATTTCTTCTCCTCTTTTCTTAAAACCATTACGTCACCTATTGTGAGCCCTGTAGTGCTCTTACCTAAACTTTTCAAGGTATTAACTTCTGTGTCAATTACGGGTTCTAGTAACTGTATTTTAAGTACGTTTTCCAGCTTACGAGCTAAGTCTATTGAGGGCACGAGACGTCCCGCTTCTATCCTCTTAATAACATTCTCGCTCTCCTTAACAGCGTTAGCGAGTACTTTCTGTGACCACCCCAGCTTTTCCCTAGCTTTTCTTATCCTCTCATAATAGTCCGGAACTACCTCGTACTCGTCTACTGCTTTACTAGATTTCTGGGTCATCTTGGTAGCTTTTTGTGTGGTTAAGCTAGGTTTGCTCTGGCTTGGGCGAGCTAACTCAGTTTTTTGCGTGGCTTCCCTCAACTCAGCGCTCACAGCTCTCTTAGAAACCTTAGAATAACAGGAAAAACATAGGACTAACCTAGTTCCCTCAACGTAAACTACCTTAGCTTCCCTCTTCCTCATAGGTTTGCCGCACATCTCACAGTAAGTTATGTCACTACTCAACTACCTAACCCTTTACATAATTCTGTTAAGCATGTTATTAAGCTCTTACAACCGAAAGTCTCGTCTTTTAGGTGGAGATGAAGAGAAGGGAACCGTTTCTCAGTAGGTGGTGGTTCATCGCTTTTTCATTTACTTCACGGCTCCTCACCGCCTACTTCTCAACGGTTCTTGCATCCGCCAGTCCCCGGCTACGGGAGCTCATCCGCCCCCAGTCACCTGGAGCTTCAGCGTGCCCCCTCGCCGAAGACTGCTTAACTGAGGTTCCCCCGCCAAGCTCATCGAGTTCATCCCATCCACTAAAAATAGTTTCACATAAAAGCAAAGCTTAAAGTTCTTATACAGTAGTCTCCGAGAACCTCTATGATATTAAGAAACAGCATCAGCATACCTAGCAACCCTGAAAACATTAAACCAAAACAAACAATCACGAAAACCGAAACAGTCCGCGCTTCAGGACGGGGAGGAGGTAAGACTCATTAAACATTTCCTAGATAACGGGCACTTAACACACCTCTTAATAGAGCAGAAAGTCTTGCTATGTAGGAAAACAACGGTCTGGAACCAACCGCTTAAACGTCCTAGCCTACTTCTTAAGAATGCCTCAATACATGTCTTCCTCACTGGACACTCATCACAGACATACTTAAGACAATAGTTTTTGATCGGGAGTGTTAATCTGCTGACGACTTCCCTCAAACCCTTCAGCTTATTAAGGAATCTTATTAGGTTAGTGTCTATCGGGGCGTAGCTAGGGTTTAGCTTCACGAAGAGCATGTAAGCGTATAAAGTCTTAGGACCTATCCCAGGACATGTCAGGAGGGCTCGCGAGTTTTCGGGAGACCCGCTCAGGAAGTTCCTCATTCTTAGGTAACAGTTAAGAGTCTTCGGTAACTCAAGTACTTGGTAGCTACCGCTAATTCTAGTAGTTAGGGAGAGTGGTTCAACACTAATTAGTGATTCTATAGATGGGAAGGTCTTGAGGAGCTTCTTAACCCATCTCACCGTATTTCTATGGTAATCAGTATTACGTGAGAGGATTATGGACGTGAAGAGTTCTAAGTCATCTAACGGAGATGTAGAGATGCTTACATCAGTGTACAAGGAAATCATCTCATTTACTAAGTCTTTGAAATCGTCGTGAGCTTCTTCTAGGTAATCTCTCACGTTGTACCACGAACCACATAAGTATCGGGAGTATTGAAGACACTCAGCTGAATCACTTAAAGCGTAGAGTTTGCTGCCCTCAATCACTAATTCAGTTCCCTTGCAGTACCCGTATTCTTTAACGGCTTTAAAGCCATTATCAGATATTGAAATCAGCGGTAGTAAAAACGAAGGATAAAAAAGCTTAATTAAGTTGAATTCACGATCCTCAACAAATTTAATGAATGACTTGATCATTATGGGAACCTTTACGCTCGGTTCTTGTAGGGTGTTAATGATGGCATAGGCCCCACCAACACTTACCTTAACTGAGCCTCAGTTATTAATCTTATACCGTGGGAAGCCATTCTGACCTCCTCCCAGCCCTTCAGGGCGGGGGCTGTAACATTTACTAGGTTAATTTGGGTTGGCT
>CAYZXH010000020.1:0-27934 GCA_964482405.1 uncultured Desulfurococcaceae archaeon
CAAACCTCCCAGCCTTGGGGGAAACCCCCACCCTTCGGGACGGGAAGGAGGTCAGCAAAGTGGAGATGGTCAACATCAGGAAGGCAAAACCTGAAGACCTTCCGTCAATCATAAGCATAAACATGATATCGCTTAAGGAACACTACCCTGAAGACTTCTGGAAGCACCATCTAGAGATGTGGGGTGAGGCTTTTTTAGTGGCTGACGTGGATTCCAGGATTGTAGGTTACGTCATGTGTAGGGTTGAGAGAGGTCTGGGCTACATTAACAAGTCTCTACTTAAGAAGATGGGCCACATAATAAGCATAGCTGTCCACCCAGACTATAGGGGTAGAGGGATAGGGTATTCTCTGATGGTTGAAGCGTTGAGGAGGTTAAAGGAGATCTACAAGGTTAACGAGGTCTATCTCGAGGTTAGGGTAAGTAATGAACCAGCGATTAGATTATATGAGAAACTCGGCTTCAGGAAAGTTCAGAGGATAAGATTTTACTATCTTGACGGTGAAGACGCTTGGTTGATGGCTAAGGAAGTTTAAATTCTTCCCTCGACCTAGAAACAACTGTCTTTCGAGTCAGGAAACGAATCTTAAGTCTAAGAATAAGGTATTCTTACTAATCGAGTAAATCTCTGTCTCGTTATAATGTACGATGCAATCAAGGCTACTTAAGCTAACGAAGACGTACGGTTTAACTTCATCTATGAGATTCCTGAGTTCCGGCAGTCCAGACCTAACACCTAGTTCAGGTATGGAGTCACATAAACCGTGGGCAGGGAAATATGAGAAAAGTAAAATTCTCTTCCCTTGTTGGTTTCTTAACAACTCACGTAGTCTTAAGATTGAGTGCCATGGATCCACGCCCCCAACACCAGCTATTAAGTAATTTCCTAGATCAACCACGTTAGCGTCTAGCAGTATACCTAGACTTCTGGCTGTCTTAGTTACGTATATGTCATCGCACTTACTAGTCACTACGTGGAAGTTTCTAAGGAATGCACTCACTTGATGAAGCGGTATTCTAGGAGCTCCTATGAAGATGTAAGCTTTAACGTCCCCGCACGAGTAGGAGCGAAGCTCTCTTGAGTGCTTAAATAGCGCTCCGTTCATTACCCTGAATAACGTAGGTACTCACCTGATATAGTGCTAAGCCAGCAGCAACTATATCTGATGTTGCACCAGGATTTAACTCGTTTTCTCTAACATATTTGTCTAGGAGATTCCAGACCTCTACCCCGACACTAGCTCTCGACATAGACAAGTGCTTGAGGAGTAGGGCGTTGTTTAAGTTCTTACTTTTAAGGACTAAGGTATCCAAGTTTTTTGAGAGTGTTTTCGTGTGTGCTGACGTTATAGACTCTAATAAGCTTCTTAAACTAGGTTTTTCCTTAAGTAGCTCATCATGAACTTCTAAAACTCTCTTGAAGCCTGATATTACTTCATGGCTGACCAAGTCTAAATACATGGATTCTTTTAAAGCTTCCCATAAGCTGAAGCTCTCCAGTATTGAGTCAACGCCTACGTTGACCGAGGGTACCCCACCAAAGTATTCGCCCAAGTGACTCATAGAAGCCTTCCTCAGAGCTAAGTAGAAATTCTTTATGGTTTCTTTCTTAAGTCCCTCAATAATCAAGCCGTGATATTCGGCAATCACTCTATCTACAGTAGTTGCTGAGCTATCGCCACTCATTAAAGCCTTAGACAGCATGTAGAGGAGGGGGGACGCGAGCATTAAATACCCGAAGGCGGTGTTGGTTTTTATGAGTGGGTATGTGGTGACTTTATTGACGTATTCTAGCAGATACTTGCCCAGCTTGAAGTTCTTGCCTGTTAACGCGTCCTTAACAGTTTCTTTCAACGGGTCCTTAAGGATGTTAGGGGTGTAGACGAAGTGGATTATGTTCAGATTCTTCACGTTCTTATACCCACTGACAGTGCTTAGTTTTGAGGGCGCTAATGCCTCTAGGAGTATTGATGTCGAGAATATGTCTATTACCACGCCAACCCTAGTAGAGAGCGCAGATTGCGTGACTCGAACAACCTCCCTTAAGCAACTCTTCAAGGCCTGGGCAGTTTACCTACCTAGTTTTAACGCGACGTATATCTTGTCTATTTCGTTCTCCAGTAATTCACGCCACTTCTCACCTATAGCTACTATCGAGAACAACCCTACGGGTGTGGCCCCGCTCATGCGTATTAGTTTTACTAGAGCGGACGAGGTTCTCCCACTATTAAGTAGGTCGTCAACTATTAAGACCCTGTCACCTACTTTCAGGGAATCTGAAGCCATGAATAGAGTGATTACTGCTGGCGGGTCTCTAGCTATGTAGCTCACTTGGTTGTAATTCTTTACCCCTACCTCAGGTCTTTTCCTGACTATGACTAGCTTAGACTCGAGAGTATCCGCTATCATAACTCCTAAAGGTATCCCATCAACCTCAACTGTGACCACCGCGTTTATATTATAACGCTGGAATTCCTTGTATGCCACGTAAGAAAGTATCTTCAAGATAGGTACCTCATATATTATGGGGGAGAGGTTAATTATGTTATCACCTACCTCTACCAACTTGTTTCTTAGTATTTCCTCAACTACGCGTTGATTAGTTAATAATTCGAATAACTCAAGCGATCTTTCCTTGGTAGGTCTTATACGTTTATTGATATATCTCCAAAGACCTGGTGCTGAGAGCCCGGTGAGTTCTTCTAGTTCCTTATACTTGAGGATTTTCTTGTAAGCCCTCAGCAACTCAACAGCCATTAAACGTACGTCAGTAGGCAGTTTACACACCTCCTTGACTTTCAATAATCATATTAATAACAACCTTAATAAATTGAGGGTTTGCCTGACGCTTATTAATTGATGTGTTGAAATAACACTTCTATTGAGTTAATTCTAAGATTTCCTCGGAAGATCTCGCTATTTATCTTCCTTCTTAGCTCCCACCACAGCTCTCTCTAGGAAATTTGGGTCTCCTAAGTCATTAGCTAATCCTCTAGTTATGGCCTTCATTATGTTTGTAAAACTTTCGTTTAGGTTGATTATCTCGTCATTAACTATTAATTTGGGTTGTTCGTTAGTCGCTACAACTACTAACGAGACGTTAATACCTATCTCTTCCCTTATGTAGTTCTTTATTTTAAGTAATTTCCTCATATAGATCTCGCTCATTCGAGGAGGTATCTCAGCTACTAAAGTTAGAGACCTCACCTAGACCACCACAATATATCTGCTTAAATACCTTGCTTTTAAAGACTCACACACCTTGCAAGGTACTTAATCGCTAATGAATTGATTGCTTAGTAATACCGATTATTATTTAACGGCGTTAATATTATTTAGAGTTCGATTTATATGCAACGAGTTATTATTTTATATTGGGGTGAGATAGTGGGAGAAGTTAACACATTTAAAGGCTTAAAGAAGAAACCGAAGGTTATTTACGAAGATGAGGAAGTAATGGTTATGAGAGCTCCTAGCGATGAAGAGCTTGAAGAGATAGTGCTCTCGATTATCGAGAGTAAGGGTAGGCCACTAACCTGGAGAGAGTTAAGGAAGGAGTTAAGCGGTCTCGTGGGGGAGGATAGGCTGAGGAAAGCCTTACTAAAACTAATAGATAAAGACCTAGTCGTTGAGATGATAGACGGTACTTTCGGTCTTAAAGATATGGAGGCAACATACATACCTAGGAGAATGAAGAAGAGAGTGAGACCTTTATCACCTAAGAAGTTCAGGGTAAAGTGGGGGCCTTTAATAGAGGCTAGAGGAAGCATCTCCGCAGCAATACAGTACTTGAAGGAAGCGAGGAGTAAAAAACTCTCGAGCACTACAGTAAATTAAAGCTTCCCTAATTAAAAGCTAACTTAATTCTTGTCCGTCAAAAATAATTATCTTTTTTAACACATAAGATTCAAAGCCCATTACTTTAACGTCGTGGTAGGAGGTCTCGCTCATCGATAATAGGTGATCGAAAATGTATCACCACCTACTGAGAAACTGTTAGAGACCGCCCACTTCCTCCATTTCATCTAGAAGTTCCTCACGCTTCTTTTCAGGTAACTGCTCCTTCAGTAACTTAATGAACTTAGCTCTATCCACGAGCCCTAACGCGTAGATAAGTATTGTCGGAATCAGTAAAATAATCAGTAACATGAAATCCGCTATCATGTCGGTTAACGGCAGTCCCGTTAACTTAGTTAGGTCTATGATCTTCGGAAAGCCAGGAGATATTAATGGTAGGTTCCTGTTTATGTTCCACACAATTATAGAAATCATTGCCCAGCTTGTGGCGAAGTTCATCGCTGCAGGGATTCTAGGGCCTATCATGAGGCCCGGGATTCTCTTCTTAGTTATGGGCGGGAACAGCACAGAACCCATCAAACCCATCTGGTCTTCTATAACGTGCATCCAGTGTCCAAGCATAGCTGCTAGAGCTAGGTATAGGTAGTTCTCATAACCTATGAGGAACAGTATCGGGATTAAGAAAAGCGAGAACAGGAAACCCGCGGTAAAGCTGTGAGTGAATCCCCTATGCCAGGGTATGAATTCTTCCTCCACCACTCCTTCCTCCGGGTTCTTGACGAAGCCTATTTCAGGACCGCTAAACGCGTCAATCACGGTCGGTCTAGGATACGTCTTCTTAAACGGGTGTTCCGTGCTTGCCTCACCAATCATTCTGTAAGGAGGAACCCCAGTACCGTCAATGGGTAAACCCCCCGTAGATACTAGAGGACCCATTAAAACGAGTATTCTCTTATTCGGGGAATCATAATGTATTAGGAATCTCCTGTAGAGATCTCCTGACATCCTTATGTTAAGGATTTTCACGGTTACTCTCTTACCAGTCTCGTAAGCTGAGTCGATAGCTTTAGCTATTAACTTAGCAACGTAGTTGGGGTGTGGGGCGTCAGAAAAGTTCCAGTATGGCTTACCTTCAGTGTCAAAATCCATATAACCCGGCACCCTTACCCTCACACCAACACTTAATTCACCGCCAGCAACCCTCTCCAGTCTCCGCACGTCCTCGTATCTAGCGACAACCCTTATTTCCCCGGACTCATCCTCTAACACGAACTCCGTGAACTCCTCGCTACGCGACGTAATCGCTTTTACGGTGCCCTCTAAGTAATAGAATTGCCACCTATTCTCAGGTTTTAACTCACCGATGAAGACTCTCCGCGGTGAAACCTTTAACTTCCTGTCTTGAGGGGCTGGATCTACTACTACGTCACGCCTCCATAAAAATCTCCTAAACTTGAAGTCTACGAAGTCTGGCAGATAAGCGTAGAATCCTGCTATTAACGGCCATAAAACTCCCTTAGATAAATCCTCGAGGAGTTGAGTGAAGAAAGTGGTCATAGCAAGACCGGAGAGGTAGTGTGTCCAACCCCTCATGAGGCCTCACCCAATACCTAGCAAACTAAGCAGTAGTCCTGAGGTCCCGGTCATGCTGAGTAACACCGGCAGGATGAGAGCCCCTAAACAGTAGCTAATTCTAGTGTTAAAGGCTTGGGCGGTGAAACCTATCGCCGTAGCCACGGCAAGTAATAAAATACCTGTAAGGCCTGTTATGATGTACGTTAACAAGACTAGAAATACGGCGACAACCAGCGACACGTGAACATAGCTAACTATTGAAAGGAGCTTAGAAACAGCTTTAGATATGTAGAGAGTGGCTATGAATGAGACCGCGGCTACTAAGATTATGGTGAATCCCGCATAATAGAATTCTAGCCAAGTTTTAGGAGTGTAAATGCCTCCGATTAACCAAGCTACCGCCCCCCTAGTAATCCTGGCGGTAGGCATGAATAGGAGGAGTAAAGCACCGACGTAGTAAACGACGCGTGCGGCTCCCTGACTAACCACGAAGGTGTCGTCGCCTCTCCCGCTAGCCATATGACCCCCTATTAAAGCACCCATACCACCGGTTATCACAGGGAAAAACGCTGCTATGCCGCCCCCGATAACTCCTGAAGCGATACCGTTCATTACAGCAGTAGGATGTGTTTCAACGAAATCCTTGGTGTTTTGCCTTGGTAGGGTCTTCCTTGATAGGAGGTTCCTAATAACCCATGACATCCCGAAGAAACCTATGAAGAGTGGGGTTAGCCTAGCGTAAGCGGCCTCAGTTGGTAGCAATCCTGTGTAAGTCGTTATGAAGCCTAAAATACCTGACGCGAAGAACACGAAAACACCGCCGAGTATTTGCCTCCACGCGGCAAGAAGTCTCTTAATGCCTGTCTCCTCTCTATCACCCTCCTTAGGCCACTCACTCAAGAAGAGAAACAAAACCACAGCAGCGAGTATCCACGTATAGTATGGGCTGAACAAATTATATATTACTGGCATAACGTATACGCCGATCGTCAAACTAAATAAGCTAAGGAATAACGCTCCGCCGAAAGCGCCGATAAGGTAGAGTAAAACCATGCTATGCCCCCTACCTAACATTAAATACCTCTGGCTAGGGAATAACATGAGCATCAAGGATTCGTCGGCGACGCTGAGGTATGTGGATGCTATAGAACTAGCGAACGAGAAGGCTACTACAGCTCCTAAAGCGAAGTACGGTAATGCGTAGGGGTTGTACGTGATGAAACCGGGCGCTAACAAAACAACCAGAGCTAGTAGGTTGTATATGTGGAAGCCGGGCATCCAAGAAAAAACAAGTCCTAACGTTGCACCGATGAGGCTCCACGAGATCACATCAAGCGGGGATATGAAGACCTCCATGAGCTACCCCTCCATCTAACGTACCTTAATCCCGCTCGCGCTGTACACTATTATTTCCTCGGTTGACGCATACACGTCTCTATAGCCAGCAACTATCAAGACAGTTCCTGTAGAAGGTATTTCGAACCCGAGCTCGCTAACAACTGAACGCGGAACAAACACTAGTATAATCTTACCCGTCGAGTCGGTCACATTAATCTGCCAATCCCCCGATCTAGTAGTTCTTGAGCCCGCTACGGTGACGTTAATCAGCATTACTGGAATTCCTCTCCCAATACTCAGCGCTTCCTCAACGCTAACGACTAAGGGATTCTCACGCCATACTAAAATAGCATCAATCAACCTAACCGTCGCAGGGTCTTGAACGGTGCCGTTTATCCTGAAAACCGATCTCCACCCAACGAGCGTGGGGTCTATGTTGCTCACTAGTTGCGATCTACTCATAGTCACATTCACACGGTAAACACCATCTGACGACGTGAATTCAACGTAGTATGTGCCGCTAACGTATATTATCTTAGAAAATACTGCGACAAAAGACACGTTTTTATTAACATACTGAGCTACTTGATTTATCTCTATCGGGATGAATGCCGGGGCAGGCGGCGTCGTGACGTTCTCGACCCTGATGCCGTTCTTAGTGAAGATCACTATCTCTTCCATAGATCCGTAAACATCTCTATAACCGGCAACACTGATTACCGTGCCTACCCCCGGAACCGGGATATTCATTTCTTTAGCGACGCTTGAAGGCACGAAGATTCTTATCGTCCCGGTACCATCCCCCACGTCTATTTGCCAGCTCCCGCCTGAGGTCACGTAAGAGTTTACTACCGTAACAGCCTTCAAGACTACTATTGTCCCGTAAGCTCTCTGCAGAGCCTCACCAATCGTGAGGCTTGGAGGTGGTCGTGTCTCGATGACTGTTGCGTTGACGAGTTCTATAATTAAGTCGTTCCTTACTAAGCCGTAAACCCTCAGCTTTGATCCAATACCGACGCTCCACGGATCTATGAATGAAACGAGGGTTGATCTATCGCATTGGATAATTGCTTGAGCACCGCTTATCTCACTAGAGAAGTGGAGGAGGTACTTATATGTTGTCGAGTTATACCCAAGCTTAGTTAACGTGCCTGTGAATGTTACGTACTTACCTACATAAGCAGGGAGTTCACTTATGTCTATCTCTTTAGCTTCTTCAACAAAGCTTTCAACACTTATCTCCTCAGAATTCCTTGGAACTATTTCGGGAGACGTCCCTCTATAATAGTAGACGACGCCGCATATGGTTGCGTTACTCCTCGTGATTTGCAGCTTATTCCATTTGTCGTTAAATGCTGTATCGTTTCCATATACGTATTTCAGGACATTGGGCACGAGGACCGTAACGCTACCGCTCATAGTATTTAAGTCTAATAACAGGCCAGAACTAACTATCCTAGGATTAGAGACTAAGCCATTAGCGCAGACGTACTGGAACTGATCGATATTACTTAAGTTATTTACGAAGATAGGCTCTCCCCCAGGCCTCTCAAGTATGTAAACTGAGCGCGCGTCTTGCAAGTAAGCGTAAGTGAAGTCTTCCCTAACTCTTACCTGAACAAGGATCCTTACACGATCACCGATCATCGGAACTTTATTCGCTTTTAAAAGCTCTGTCGAGGTCGGGTCGTAAACGAATATTGTGAATGGCTCGTCCGTTGACCCATCACTTAAGTAAAGAGTTAACCTAATCTTACCTCCTGATTGTAGCTCCACTCTAGGGGGTTCCACAACAACCCCCTCAACGTATATGGTCGCGTAATTCATCAAGAAATTACCCTTTAACTGCTTAATGGGCATCACAGGTGTTGGCGCATAATACGAAACTAAGTAAACCCCCGTCAAACCAATTAACGCGAGAGTTATAGCTACTACTCGAAGAAAACTGATGTCATATACTTTACGAGGAGTTGTCTCAGGGTAATATAGATACTTCTCAACCTCAGTTAATTCCTTCTCATTTTTCATAGTTCAAACCCTTAATTATAATTTAACCTAGACAAAAATTAATATAGTTTTACTCAAGAACTTACGAAATCTTCTTAAATAAACCTAGTTTTCGAATTGAAAGCTTCCTTCTAAAAGAGGAAGAGCCTTCACCAAGGTTGTCGCAAGTACTCACGGATACTTAAACCCTTCATTAATATCGATACGGTCTAAATTTCCGTGATAGGGGATGACCTTTTAAAAGTCTTCAAATATGATGAGTTATTTTATGGGAGTTACTTGCCTGTGGATGTGATAGTGATTACTAACGGGTCTCCGCTTGGTGAGGATTTGGTTAAGCAGGTTTGGATTACTGCTCAGAAACTATTTCATGAATACGGCTTAGAGGTTTATGTGATACCTTACATGTCTAAGGAATCGCGGGTAGCACTAATAATAAACAATGTTGAATTCGTGGTCTCAAGAAGGCTTACGCTTGAGGAAATTGAGGACTTAATCCTTAGTGCTTGCGAGGGCGAGGGGACTACTAAAGACTTAGCTCTGATAGGGGCGGTTTTCTACGATGAAAACGAGTTTGGGAATGCGCAAGTGATTTGAGTGGGTTAAAGTCTCTTATGTGTACTCTGAATTTTCTTGATTATGTTGCATATGCTGAGTTCCTCCCATGACCCGTATCGCCCTATGAACCTAATGTTCAGTTCCTTGAGTATCTCATCGTGGGAGCTTCTCCCGAGCTTAAGTATCCTTCCGTATTTCTCCAGGTAAGATCTAGCAAACACAACTTCCCTCACTTTAATACCTAGATTCTTTAACTCGGAAAAATTCTTCACGAGTATTTCGGTCTTATCAGCGCCTCGCCTCAAGGGGGTTAACACGTATATTAGCGTGTGTTCCTTCGTTGTCGCGTTAATAAAGCTCTTTAGGAGTATTGTGTGTGAAGCCACATATCTTTTCCTACCTAAAGCATAAACAACTACCTCGTTCTCCCCGATTCTCTGATCTATTTCACCGATAATTAACGAGATATTGTAAGGTAGGTACGCGTAATTTTCACTAATATTCTTTAAGTCCACCCCTCTAAGCCTAGACAGTAGCAAGTCTTGAGGTATGGAGCTAACTATGTCTTCGTACTCTATTAATACTCCACCCTCGAGTAGTACTGTTCTTTCCTCAGGGTTGATGCTCGTGATGTTCGCGTATAGGCGGGGAACCTCAACGTTGTTCCTCAATAGTTTGATTATCTGACACCAGCTAAGCACAGGTTTGTGGACATTGCTATATGTCTTAGGGAATAAGTCGTACCAAGTATTGTTAGGGGTTTCCTCCCCCCTCAACGAGAATTTATCTTTTAAGGAAGCTTCCTCACCGATTAATACGTACTCGTAATCTATCTCGTAAGATTCAAACCCTAAACGTCTTAAACAATCTGGTTCCTCAAGGAATATCGGTGTTCTATCAATACACGTATCAGCGAATCCCCAACCATCTAAGGTGCTCGTAGCTCCGGGCCATGACAGGAGTAGTGAGTTACCCGGGTCTTGAGCTGCGTAAACGTTACCGCTGAATGAGTCGCCGAGTATTAATGTTTTAATCTTCCTCCTCTTCCTCAACACTTTCTTCTTCCTCTTCTCTCCTAACTATTATACGCTTAACCCCGCTAGGCATCGTGTGCGATCTTAAGTGATATAGTAAGTCAGTCAAGGAAAAGAAGAGCGGTTTGTCAACCACTTGCCTCAAGGACTCACCCTCCCTAGGACATACCTCATCAATCCTAACACATACAGGGCATAGCAAAAGATTCGTTGAGGTATCTAAGCAAGTCTCTATTATCACTCCGTCAACGTTGAAAGATGCTCGCCGCCACCTAGGCTCCCAAAAGAGAGACATCCCCCACCACTAATAATTAGTCGCTACTGAAAATAAAATAAGTGATTCCTGAGTGAGGAGACTTAGGTGAAGCGGGTATATCCGTGCTTGCTTAACTTCCACATAATAGCGTCACGAACTAAATCGCTTCTGTTCCGGTAAGATTTCTCACATATTATGTCATCGATTAAATCTACTACGTCGTTAGGGAGTTTTACCGATATTACTTTGCTACTCGGCATACTCATCCTTATTTATAAAATAATACCTTCAATTTAAATACGTTCCTTAATTATCGACCACAGAATAATTTAATTGATTCAAGCTGAATGAACGGAGTTAGTCAAGTAAAACTAAAATTCATTTAATTATTTATCGTTTATATTGTAGGTGAGTATTTGGAAGATCCTGTAATCGCTCTAGTCAGGTTCTTAGTAATTAAGAGATTAGCAGGTAATTCCTCTATGTTGATGGCTGTTAAAGAATACTTTGTTGACGGAGTCTCCCCCAGCTCCATAAGCTATAAATATAAGGTCTCTAAGTTCAGGGTTAGGGGATATATACAGAGAGTTACGGAGAAAACTAGGAATTCATACCTAGCTTCATCAATCATAAAACAAGTTTTCCCGGTAATACTTGAGGTAGAGCCGGCAGTAATCAAGGTTAACGAAAAATACGTATGCTTACTTTGCGATCAATCCTTCAACAACGAGATTACCGTAGAGAACCATCTCAGGAGAAAGCATGAGGAACACATAAATAAGACTATTAAAGAAGTTCTAGAAAGTGTTAAGGAACTTTCAACAAGTAGCTAACCCGCAATTGAATGCTCTCGCCCTTTTAGCGTGGGAATAAGATCAGAAAATATAAGTGTGTAGAATAATTGAGATATGGGTGCCTGGAATAGTGTGGTTCGCGTTCGTTAACTCACCGCTAGGGACCAACCTGAGGGTTCTGAAGAAATTCTTAATAGCTAATGCTCACGATGAGAAAGAACTTCAAGTACTGAACGCCAAAGTTTCAGGGTATTTAGGAATAAGGGTTATTAACGCTGATAACGTGGACGCAATCTACGAGATAACATCAGTAGATCCTGACACAGCTGATTTAGCTAGGTTAGGAATAAAAACTTTCTCAATAGCCGAACTACTCTGAGCGAGTTTTCCCGTCCTTCCAATAACAAGGTTTCCCTCGTTTGGAGGCGGCATCCCCTACGTCGTACATTGTGTGCTGGAAATACTTAAAAGTCTTGAAGGATCACTAATACATGGTGAGGACTCGTGAGTTATAGGAGGAAGAGGAGGTCATTATTTGATATATTTGATGAGTGGATTAGGGAGATGGAGGAGGAGATGCGTGAGTTCATTGAAGAAAGTGAGAGGTTATTTAGGATGAGTCCTGAGGAGCTGGACGAGTTACGTAAGAGAGGTTTAGGACCTTACGTCTACGGTTACAGGATATACATAGGTCCTGACGGCAAGGTGAAGGTAGACGAGTTCGGCAACGTTAGGAGGGAAGGGGTGAAGCCGAGGATTAGTGAGGAAGCTGAGCCTTTAGCAGACGTTATAGATGAGGGAGATAAAGTTAGGATAATTGTTGAGATGCCTGGAGTCGAGAAAGACAAGATAAAGCTTAAAGTATCGGGTAAGGAATTGTTGATACAGGCTGGTGATGGGAGAAAATACTTTAAGAGACTCACACTACCTGACGAGGTAGACGTGAAAAGTGCTAAAGCAAACTACAAGAACGGTATACTGGAGATAGAGTTCAAGAAAATGAGGGGGAGTACCGGAGAGTACGAGATAAAGGTGGAGTGAGGCCCTGCTTTCTGTTTGACGCTTCTCAAGTCCTTAATTATTGCTTTGTTTGCGTCGTCGTCAAGCGTTGGTAGAATTTCAGGAAACCTAACACGTTGAAGCCTGAGACATCTATCTTGATGTTATCGTAATATATCTCTATGCCGCTGTATATATTTCCTTTCCTCTTGATGACTAACCTTAAGTTGTGATTCCTAAGTATTTCCAGCACGTCTTCATACTTGATTAAATCATGGAGTATTGCGTCGTTAAGTAGAGCTAGCGTTTCAGGAAACAACGATTCACATCTACGTACGTCAAGCACCGCTTTTATGTAATGCTTAATTAACGAGGGCCACATACTTAAGTAATTCTCGTTCTTTAATGTCTGGAGCTCGTCACACTCAAGACTTTTAACTAATTCAATAAGCAGGTTCTCAGAAACTGCGTCTAACGACGTGTTAATCAAGTTTCTTATGAGCGTTATTGGAGTGAAGGTAGGTTTAAAATAATTGAGGTACTTAACCCAGTCAACGTTGTAGCACTCTGTCTTACATACTTCCTTCAGTATTCGTGCTAACTTACTATGACCTGAAACGTTGTCTTCAAGTATTAAGCTGATCACGAAGAAAAACTTGGTTGTCTTCCTGGAATCACGTAACTCGCTTATTCCCTGCTTCACTAACTCAGTGAGTTCTTTTTCGTCGAGTGAGTGAATATGGTTGAAAATCTTAGCTAACGATATCTTTCTTTTGAAGAGCAGTACTCCCCACCTAAATTCTTTATTAAATAATTCTTTAAAAACCCAAAAGTTAAACTCATAAGGTGGGCGCTCTGAAGAGCATTAAGTGGTATAAGGGCGGGGTAGTTCTGGAAGAGACTGCCATACCTCCGATACCTCCTAAACACGTCTTAGCTAAGGTCTTAAGCGTCCTTATCTACTCCCCACATAAGAACGAGAACGTCTTTAAGAATACAGTGCCGGGTAAGACTCTAGGCGGTTTTGGCTTAGTAAGAGTCATAGAACCTGGGGTAGGAGCTGAGGTAATGCCTGGTGAGGTATTCTGCGTAAAGCCTTACACGGCTTACGGGATCTTAGGACTCGACATAGACGGTCTAGCATCTGAATACGCAGTCATACCTAGAGAAGCCTTGGTAAGCCTTAGAGGGGCTGAACTTGAGAGGATCTCGCTCCTACACGTAGAATTTGGGTACATTCACGAACTCGTTAAATTGATGGAGATCTCCGAGAGGGGACTTATAGTGGGGTGCGGGCTTGCAGCGTACATACTAAGTCTAGTTGCTAGGAACTACAGAAACATGGAGGTGTTGTGTTCGAAAACTGACTACCTCAAGAGTTTGAGAGACCTAGGACTTCCACTGAGGAGGAGTTTAGAAGACTTGAAAGAGAGGGCGGATCTACTAATCCTAACAGAAGAAGTCGACATAGATCTTAAGAACATGTTGAGAGAGAATGCGTGGGTTTACATAGCCCCGGGAGTCTTCACGTTGAGTTTACACTATCGTGGAATTCCTTCTAAGATTAAGTTAGCAAGGCCTAAAGGCTTCAAGCCCAAGTATTCGATGAGATACCTAGGAAGGGTGAGTCCGCATATATTAGAATCTCAGGTTAAGACGGTGAGTGAGTTAAGTCAAGCGGTTGAGGCATTAAGCTTATTTGAAAGAGTAATAATAAACTTTGAATAGTCATCTCGTCCCAGACTACGGACACCTTAGTTGAGAGCTTAGCTCGTTTAAGTATTTATCACATTGTGTAGAAGCTTTCCGGCGTTATTGGCCCTTCAGGCTCCTTGATCTTCTCTTTAGCTAGGCTCCCTAAGATTTTGATTCCTTCAGCTATTTTATCGGGTGGTGGGAAGCTGAAGTTGAGCCTCATTGAGTTCCAGCCGCCGCCGTTGGCGAAGAATGAAGCTCCAGGTACGTAAGCTACGCCTCTAGCCAGCGCTTCAGGAAGTATCTTCCTGGTGTCTACGTCAAGTGATGGGAGGAACACCATGACAAATAATCCGCCGACAGGTCTAGGCCACCAAGTTTTCTCAGGCATGTAATCAGCTAACGCGTCAAGCATTACGTCTCTCTTGATTTTATAGACTTGCTTAGCTTTCTCTATAGTCTTATCTACTAATCCCCGCCTTATTGACTCAAGTGCTATGTATTGCGTTAAGGTGGGTGTGTGTAGGTCTGCTGTCTGCTTAGCTCTCTCAAGCACGTCAATGACGTAGTGATTACCCAAAACCCAACCAATTCTAAGTCCTGGTGAGAGTATCTTACTTAGAGTGCCTAAGTAGATCACCCTACCCTCATCATCTAGGGTTTTAAGAGGAGTCACGTCTACACCACTCTCGTAAACGAAGTACGAGTATGGGTCGTCTTCAATGATGACTATATCATACCTTGACGCAAGCTCCAAGAGATACTTCTTCCTCTCAATACTGAGGGTGACTCCTGCAGGGTTATGAGCTACCGGTATCGTGTAAATAAACTTCACGCTCCTACCCTCACCATATATCCTCTTAAGTTCCTTCTCCAGGATGTCAACCCTCATACCATTCTCGTCAACAGGCACCCCGATTATCTGCGGGTGGGATAGTGTGAAAGCGTTGAGCGCAGCCAAGTAAGTAGGTAACTCAACAACTATTACGTCCTCACGCTCTATGAACACCCTACTTATTAAGTCTAGAGCTTGCTGAGAGCCTGTAGTAACTATTACTGAGTCATCACTCCTAACCCTAACGTCTTTCCTCTGAAGGAAACTCATTAACTCTTTCCTAAACTCACTTACTCCGGCAGTAGGTGCGTACTGGAGTGACGCGTCACCTCGTTCACCAATTACCTCTCTAGCTATCTCAGCTAACTCTTTCTTAGGGAAGGTTTCCGGGTCCGGCATGCCACCAGCTAAACTTATTATTTTCCTGCCTTCAGTGAGCTTCAGCAACTCCCTAACATCTGAAGCTTTAAATAGCTCTGATCTTTTAGCAAGCAATTTCAAATAGTCGACCGTGTTAAATCCCTATAAAATACTTATTTGATGTTTTTAAACTTTACTTCATGTTTTGTTCACGTGTTATTTCTTTATTACAGGTATAAACTTCAGACCGTAGTATATTAATCCGTTAGGATCCTCACTAGAATACTTCCTTAAAACAGCTTCAACGCGGGTGCCAATAGAGAGTTCGTTGAGGTCTACATCAACAATCTCTCCAACTATTATCGGGCCCTCATCAAGTTTTACGAGACCTACCACCCTAGGTAAGTATTGTTCGCTGCCCTCCGTCCTATAGTAAGATACCGTGTAATTAATTAACTCACCAAACCCTCTAGACTCAACGTACTCCACGTTTCGCGACCCGCAGTAAGGGCATTTAAGACGTTTAAGTGACACAGCTTTACCGCAGTCCCTACACTTAGTTACGTATATCTTGTAGTGATTGTCTTTTAAGCGCCAGAAGATAGATATTGAGTGCTTCATTAAGCCCACCTCCTCAATAAAATTAGCCATGCATTATTGTCGGGTCCCGACATCGCGTGAGCTAGTGATATCTCGCCATCATATTTCGCCCAGCTAACACCAGTCATCAACTCACGTAGTTCGTGGACCTGATAGAGAGGTGTTGCCCCTACCGGGTGTCCTCTCGCCTTAAGACCTCCCCCAACGTTCAAATACGGCATCTCGTCCATGCATCTCACGGCCTCACCCCTCGCGCAAATCTCTAGAGCCTCAATCGTTAGTAGCCCGTATATATCGTACGTGTCATACACGTTAACCGCTGTGTTCGTGGTTAACCTAACCCCGTTCCTGCTGGAGAGCCTCTTGTAGGCAGCCGCAGTAGCGCTGAAATACGTTAGATCTTCACGTAAGTAAATAGGTAGGTTTACTGAGGACTCAACATCAACTAACTCGATAGGTGCTTTGTCAGCCTTCTTAGCAACTGATTCATTAACTAATAATAACGCGGCGGCGCCGTCGCTCGTCGGGTGGGAGTCCAGCATAGTTATAGGTTCTGAAATCCTTAAAGCCCTGCTCAACGAATCCGTTGATATAGTGAATTGGAGTTGTGCATGAGGAGTCTTAACGGCGTTCTCATGCATCTTAATAGACCACCTAATTATGCTCTCCCTTGAAACCCCGTACCTCCTCATATATTCGTTCGTTATTAGCGCCGCATAATCAGGTGGCGTCACGTTCTTAATCCCTTCAACCTCGTATTCAAGTATTTTCGTGTAGACTTTGTTAATGACCCAAGAAGGGTACTCACTCATCTTCTCGAAGCCTACCACGAGCACCCTACTCGCCTTCCCAGATCTTATTAAAGCGTGGGCGTAGTCTAGAGCAACCGCGCCGGAAACCTCGCCACTACTGACAGTTAATGCCTTAACCTTCCTAAACCCTAGGTTTTGCGCGATGTAGGTTGAAGGGTCGGCTTGATTAAGTATTGATTCGGGGAACGCTGTAGAGACTACGAGATACTCTATATCTGAGACATCAAGCCCTGAATCAGCGAGTGCTTTGCTCACCGCTTCATCAATCAAGACTAGGTAGTTCTTGTCGTAATGCCTGTCAACCTTAGTAACTCCACTACCTATCACGCAAGTCTTCATCTCCCATCACCACAAATTCCTGTGTATTAGGTTTCTGAACTTAGCGTACTCTGCGTAAGATATGTATTTCTTACGAGCCATGAGCTCCTCTACGGTAGGGGCCCTACCCACTCTCTCCAAGACCTTCTCAGTTACTAAGACGCTGATAGCGTCGGCTCCAGCGCCTGAGCCGAACGGGGCAACCAGGATTCTCTGACCAGGCTTGGAATTCTCGAGGATCTTAGCTAAGCCTAAGAGAGCTGACGCGTTATAAGTGTTACCAATCCACGGGGTCACTATGCCTGGCAAGACCTTCTCCCTCGGAAACCCAAGCATCCTCCCTACCTGAAGAGGAAACTTACCGTTGGGTTGGTGGAAAACCGCATAATCGAAATCACTTGGTTTAAGTCCCGACTCATCCATCAGCATCTTGACCGCTGACACGATGTGGTGGAAATACGCTGGCTCTCCAGTAAAGCCCTCACCGTGAGCAGGGTACTTAGAACCATCTCTCCTCCAAAAATCTGGGGTGTCGGTAACGTATGTAACTAAGTTCTCGAAGACCGCTACCGACTCGTCAGCGGGCCCAACTAAGTAAGCTGCGGCACCAGACGAGGCCGTCAGCTCCAGCACGTCTCCAGGGTTGGCTTGGGCAGTGTCCGAGCCTATGGCTAGCCCGTACCTCACGGTACCGCTCTCAACGAGGGAAACAGAGATCCTAATACCTTCACTTCCAGCCCTGCAGGCAAATTCCAGGTCTGTTGATAGTTTCTTCGTAGATATTCCTAGAGCGTCAGCTATTATTGTTGACGAGGGCTTAACAGCGTACGGTTTTGATTCAGTACCGACGAACACTGCACCGATATCGCCCGGGTTCACGCCAGCTCTCAACAACGCGGACTTAGCCGCGTACCAACCCATAGTAACGGTATCTTCATCAGCTCCTGCAACGGCTTTCTCCTCAATCCATATAGAATCGGTGACCCGGTCGTCAAACCCCCATTGCCTCGCTATCTCCTTAGCTTTAATCCTGTAGGCAGGTATGTACGCACCCCATCCAACAATACCTACTCTAAATCTTGAGGATGTCAAGGGATTGACCCTTTTAATGAAAAAAGGGAAAGCTTTTATTGTTGAGTTGTGTTAGGAGGGGGTTGACTCCTTCGTATGTAGCCAGCAAGCGACTTGATGCCCAGGTTCTACCTCTATCATCGGGGGTTCCTTAACCTTACATATGTCCATGGCGTAGGGACATCTCGGGTGTAACCTACACCCGCTAGGTATTGCGGCCGCGCTAGGTATCTCACCCTTTATAGGGACTTCCCTAATCTTGGTGCGGTTTGAGGGGTCTGGCTCAGGAACCGCCGAGACTAGCGCGATCGTGTACGGGTGTTTTGGGTTGTTGATGACCTTGTCCGAGGGCCCTAACTCTACAATCTTGCCTAAGTACATTACCGCGATTCTTCCGCATATGTAGTTAGCTACTGCTAGGTCGTGTGTTATGAATATGTAGGAGAGATTCCTCAAAGCTTTCAAGTCCAGCATTAGCTGAAGTATCTCAGCTCTTATGGAGACGTCAAGCATGCTGACAGGCTCGTCCGCAACGACTAAGGAAGGATTCAGTATCATCGCTCTAGCGATAGCTACCCTCTGCCTTTGACCACCTGAAATCATGTGCGGGTATCTCTCCACGAATTCTTCAGGCGGGTTGAGCTTGACCTCACTTAAAGCTCTGTAGATTATTTCCTGTCTTTCCTCCTTAGTACTCCCTATCGAGTGGATTATCAGTGGTTCCTCCAATACGCTCCCTATAGTCATCCTAGGATTTAAGGAGCCGTAAGGATCTTGGAAGATGATCTGTATATCAAGTCTTAAAGCTTTATCAACGCTTCCAGGAAGCTTCTCTAGAAGATTTACATAATCCCCGTTAGTAAGTAATCCTTCAGGTATCATCTCCTTAACATTCCTTGATACTCTATAAAGGGCTTTACCGCCGGTCGCTTCTATTAGCCTAGCTATTAACCTACCCGCAGTGGTTTTACCGCAGCCAGACTCACCGACAAGACAGAATATCTCTCCCTCAATGACTTCGAAGCTTATCCCGTCAACAGCTCTGACGTACTTGGGCGGCTTACCACTCAGTACCTCTATTAAGCCTCTCCTAATAGGGAAATACTTCCTTAAATCATTTACCTCAAGCTTAACGTTACTCAACAGAATCACCTCCTCAACTTAGGTTCAACAACCTTCTCTAAAGCAAGACCTAATAACACGAAAGTCAGTGAAACTATCGCTATCAGGAATCCCGGAGGTAATATCCACCACCACTGAGATATAGTCCCGTTCTGCCTGGCCTCAGCTAATATATTACCCCATGTCGGGAAGCCATGCCTTATACCTAGAACGGAGAGTCCTGCTTCAGTAAGTATCGCATTAGGGGTTGAGTAAACTAGTGACGCCGCTATATAGGGGACTAGCTGCGGCAGTATGTGCTTAGATATTATCCTTAAGTTACTAGCACCCACGGCTTTAGCTGCCTCAACGTAAAGCTCGCTCTTAATGCTTAGCGTCATAGACCTTATTATTATTGCGAGACCACCCCAACTAAAGATTATGAGTACCGCGAATATAGCGGTCAACATCACTATAGGTTTGTCTTCTCCCATGTACGTCTTAGCTATTGATTGAGCTACGAGTATTAAGATAGGTAACAGGGGTATGGAACCCATCACATCAACAGTTCTCTGTATTAACTCGTCTATGAAACCACCGTAATACCCGCTGACAAGCCCGGCAACAACCCCTATCGCCGTAGCAGCCAGAGCTACTAAGAGTCCTATAGCGAGGGCTATCGGGAACCCGTAGAAAAGCCCTTCAGCCAAATCCCTACCCTTATAATCAGTGCCCATTAACCCGTAACACGTTCCTTTAATCAACAACGAAAACTCTTTTGATTTCTCTATAGATCTTAAGATATCTTGGGGCTGTATGTTGAAGGCCCTGAAACTAAAATCAATTACGAACACGTATTTTCCGGGTAACGGGGTGGTCTCTACCTTCTTCAGTGTTTCTGAGTAACTTAGGTTTCCGAAAATATACTTCATTGGGAATATATAGATGTCCTCCACACTCAAAAACCTTACTAAATCTCTGTAAGCACTCATGACCGCCGTGACTATGCCCTCCGGCTTGTCCAGGTTTAAGTCTATGAGGGAGGTGTTGGCTAGGTCAACGTAGACGTCTATGATGGCCGGGAGTCTGACTCCGTCAGGCTTGATGACATCCACACGCATCCTAGCATTTCTCACTCCCTGAGGAACCACGATATTAGCTCTGATTCTCAGTCCTTGAGGGTAATCCCTAGCACTTAAGTCGTAGGTGATGTTATACGTGAATACTACCCTGCCCGTAACCTCGCTTATGCCGGGTTTCACAGTCCTTAAGTCATAGGAGGTTTGAGGAATGCATGTGTAGCCTAGGTAGGAAGCCCACTCCGGCGGAGCATTGTAAGGATTATCTACCCACTTAGAACCAACATCCCAGTATTTAGTATAATCAGGCGGCATTAGGATTGCTGCGTAAACAGAGATAGCTATTAAGACTATTAATAGCACGAAAGCTACCTTACCGCTTACCTGAGATAAGATCTCCTTCCTTATCCAAGACCAAGACTCATACATCTTAGAGAGCACGCTCATAATCTCACCCTCGGGTCTAGTACTACGTAAAGAATCTCTAAGATAAAACGAGCTATGACGTAGACCAGTGTAAATATGTATGTGAGGGCTAGTATCGTCTGCGCGTCCCCGGTAGTAACCGCCGCGTAGTATAAAGTTCCCATACCGGGCCAGTCAAACACGGACTCAGTTATTATGTACCCACCTAGAGTGCCTGCCAGCCCTAGGAGAACATTGGTTACTATTGGTGATGCAGCAGGTCTTATTATATATCTCCTCAATATCTGTTTCTCAGGAAGTCCCCTAGCTATCGCGGCAGTAACGAAGTCTTCCTTAACTATTCTTATCAGCATTGCTCTGACACCGTAAATCCAGGGTCCTGAGAGAACTATAACTATTGTTACTATAGGGAGCCAGACGTAGCTCAATACACCGATTAACGCACTGAGCTCTCCTAATAAGAACGCGTTGATATGAGTTATTACAGGTCTAAATTGTTTGGGCGCAACCCCTAAATCATAACTAAACACGAGCAACATAACTAGCGCAACCCACCAGATAGGAAAGGCGTTCATTAACGCGGCGTAAGCTACTATAAACCTATCGATGAAGGAACCAATCCTGTAGACTATGAAGGGTCCTACGGCTAAGGCTATCAGTATTACTATTGCCTCAGCTAAAGTTATCATGAATATGGTTCTGGGAAGACACGCTACTATCACATCACTAACTAGAGAGTTAGGCTGTAACCCAGCAACGTTAGTTACCTCAGGACTCGGCGATCTCCCTAAGTTGAGTATAAGCGTGTTAAGAACCATCGGGATTATCCTAGCCTGCCAAGGCTTGTCCATCCCCCAATATTCTATCAACTCTTGTTTGCGTTGCGCAACCAACTTCTCTACTTCTTCAGCTGAAGGTTTTTGAGGAGATGTGAGCAGCGCTTGCCTGTAAGCTCTGACCTCCTCGTTTATCATGCTATTTATTATAGTGTCTATATAACCTGTAGCCCCCAACACAAACCCTGTTAAAAAAACCGCGATAAGTAAAGCTAAAACTAGGAATACTGCCCTTCGCGCTAGTACAGTAGCTACGCCCACTGAACACACCCATACAAAACATTCCCTTAGAATTTAAAAATTTTTAGGGACTCCACGATAGTTAAGAGTCTAGTATGTCTAACCTAGGAAAGCCCCCGTTAAGAATTACATCGTAGGGTGATGTTGTGTAGGACAATGAAACAAGATATTATAAGTTTTTCGAAAAACGAGATCAGTCCTTATGATTTAAACTCTTTGCCTTTTCACTTCTTTCTTATAAAAGGTAATGCGATACTTGCTATCAAGTTGATTATCGATATGGCTAGGACTGCCGTTACGTAAGATGTGAGAGAGCCTATGGCAGCACTTATGTCTTCTTGACCGGTGCTTAAGTCGTCTACCTTAGTGTTGACTGAGGAGATCCTGCTTAACGCGTCGTCCACCTTAGATGATAAGGTACCGAACTGGTTGTTCATGTTGGTGAGGAGCGTGGATGAGGTGACGTTGAATAGGTAGGTCATCCTATTATTCATATCGGTTAGCGTTGAGATCAGCGTCTCGCCTATAGCTCCTAGGGCTTGCGAGAACGTCTCTCTTAAAGACTCTAGTTGTTCTTGTGTCTGTCTTGAGACATCGCCTATGGCGTCTCTTAAAGATTTCTCTAACTCTGCTAAGGAAGGTACAGACTCAAATGAGATTATCGTGGTATCGATTACTGCAACAGCCTCGCTAGTAGCTATCACTAATAACTCGTAGTAGTAGTAGGGTCTAAACTGTGAGGTCACGTCACTTCCTATGAATATCTCGAATGTGCCGGGTTCTACTTCATTAGCTTTACCTACGGCCATTATTCTGTTAGTTCCTTTCTCCCTCAGTATGTACTTGACGCTGAAGGGTCCTATGCCGAGTACAGAGAGCGAGATCGTTTGGTTACTGCCTATCTCTATAGATCCGGGAGCCACGATATCAGATATTCTCGGAGGTATTATGCCACCTAGGTTCCAGAAGTCGGGGGTGAACGGGTATGTCGGGTCTCTGAAGGCTTTAATGGTGGCTTGCTGAGCATCTTTATCGAAGGTATCTAGGTAGTAGGGTCCTTGCGAGATCCACGCGTGATTGTGAGTCCCTATCCAAGACGATAATGAGCTTAACCTATTACCCCACTCACTTCCGGTCATTAATATCGTACCGTTGGGTAACGTGAAGTATTTGCTCGGGAAGTAACCGCTCGTAGCCCACTCATCGGCTACGGTCTTTATTGACGCGGCATGCGCTGGGAATGGGACAGGATTCAGTACCTCTAACCCTGTTGCTCTACTCAGAGTAGTTGAGAACGTGTAGTTCTTGGAATCGAAGACTAGGTAATTCTCGACCACTAATAATTCGACCGGGTTTACAGGAGTTAGTGTTGCGTAAGCCGCTATGTAGGCGGGCTCAAAGTGCCAGTAATCCACGTATACCTCCAAGGTATTGCCTACTATCCTCAAGGCCTTAACAGTATCGAAGAATACTTTGTTAGGTCCTGAGATCGGGGTCTCGTAGTTTGCTTTAGTTTCGTTAAAGCATATGTCTAGCCACAGAGCCCAGTTAGCTAGTATGTCAGCCCAAGTGATTGTCTGGCCGTGGTGCCATTTAGTACCTACGTACTTGGACATATCGAATTTAACGACGCTCGTCGCCTCAGTTCTGCCTAGCGTGCTCGCGTAGACCCACTTACCTTGGGAAGCGTCCCACCAGATGGCGTCAGAAGGTATCGGTAGTTTCCCGTCAGGACCTGCAGTAACGACTTCGTAATCCGACCTAATAGGTATTGGGAGACCGTTATGCGGGTGTGACCACATCATAGCATCGTAGGTAGCTCTCTGAATATCAACGCTGTAAACGTCGGTGAAACCACCGTATATGTTCCATATAGTCCTCGCTGTGTAAACCCATAGGACGCCGAAAGTTAAGTCGGGCTTGCCCGGAACTGAAACCCCTTTAGTGTTGAAGGGTGATCTCATCCCAGCACCTAGATCCGTGGTTATACCCTTCATGGTCTTTACCACTGGGTGTATATCCATTCTCGTAGCTAACCATATTCTTATTGAGTCCTCTATACATGCTTGAGTCACGGTCCTGTAAAGGAAGTCTCTCTCCTCACGACTCTTGAAGAGTCCCTGATATATTTTCATGCCGTACTCGTCTATAAGGTCGTTCCTGTACCACCACCATCCCTCAGTCTGCCACCCAGGCATGTAGCCAACCCAAGGAGCACACATCTGGTTGATAGTGCCTGAATCGTACTTATCAGGTGCTGACTTACCCCAGCCCTCCGTGTAGAGATGCCACTGAAACTCAGCTGGGTCGGTGTCGTACACTATGCCTAAAGCCACATCAAACGTGGTTATGAGTTTGTCGACTGTGAAGCCTAAGAATTCTAGGTCCTTAGAGAATTCCTCACCTATGTCTCGCCTCTCGTCCTCTATCCTTATTATGAACTTCAGCACTACTGGACTACCACCATAGTACCACTTGCCACCAACTAGGTAGGCCCCCGCCTTACTCATCTCCTCACTCACTATCTTCCTCGCGTAGTAGGGGTCGTACTTAAAGTTGTATGATAGTATTATGTCAGCTACTAACGCGTAGTCCGGATCGTAAGCCGATAAGAAGGTGAACATCGGTGACGCGAAGCCTCTGTAGAGAGTGTTTACGACGTAGTCCCTGTTAGCTATGAAGTTTAGCGCGAACCTAATCCTCTTGATTCCTAGAGGATTAATCTTCTCCTCGTCAGCAGCTAAATCAACAAATGTTAAATCTTTTTCCTCGTCGTAATAGTATTGAACGATGATATTCTCAGGTACTCCGAGCAGGTTAGCTATTTCTTTAGCAGTCTTACCGGTATGATTTCCTGTTAGGTTAACTGTCTTGACGGGTGCTGGGTTAAGGATTATGTCTACGAGACCTCCTGGGGCAGTGACGTAAGATATATTGGCTTCTATGGGTTTGAATGCGTCTAGTTGTGCCGGTCTAAGACCGAATATGTATGCCTGTATCTCGCCGGATTGGAAAGCGGAAGCTATTAGGTCGGGGGTGAGCGGGTATCTCTTGAAGGTTATAGATTCTGACGCAGGACCTACTTGCTGTTGTGCGCTCACCACTGAAAACGCTGCTACTACGGTTAGTAAGATTAGGGAGAGCATTACTAAAGATGTGTATTTCCTCATACAGGCACCTCACTATAAATCTACGATATAACCTTTATAAACTTTATGTTCTATGCTATTCGTGGCGGTTGTCTTAAGATGGGGATGAGGGTATTAGTTGCTGGTGTGTCACTCCTAATAGTCTCACTAATCTTAAGTTTCATGATAGCGGTGCCTGAGGTAAGTGATTTTAGTGATTGCCGGGAACATTCCGTGAGAGCGTTTGATATCTTGTTCATTTATTGGGGTAACTACACGGTTCTCGGGGGCATGAGTAACGTTTCACTGAGTATTGTGAGCACTGAAGAAACACTACTTAACATAACTTACGGTGTCAGTTTCGGAGAATCTAATAATGTGGTAGTGTTATCGGAGTTCACTTACTTCATAGGTAACGCTACGTACTTCTACGCGTACGTGATCCCATACAGAGACACTAAATTACTGATTTGCTTAAATGCTTTAATAACTCGCCAGAGATCCTACCTACTACTACCAACCCTCATCTCCTGGGTCTCAGGAATTACCGTAACAGCTTACGCGGCATACACTCATATAGAGCAAGTCTTCAGGAAAAGTCTTAAAAAAGAGAAAAGGTAGTAACTGGCTGTGTTTATTAACTGGCGTAACAACCAGTAACTGGTGGTGAGACCCGGTGATGAGACATGCTCTTCGATTTAGCCCCGAAGACCTCTAGGAAAGACTTGTACGATTTTAATGAGGAACTTGAAAAGCTATACAGAGATTACATGAGTGCAAGACTAATCGCTGTTGTAGGTCCTCGTAGAGCAGGAAAGACTAGCTTGATCCTCACTTTCCTAAACGAGTATAGAATCCCGTACATATTCCTTGATTGCAGGACTATCTCGCTTTCAGATTATGGGGTTTCCTTTAGAAGCTTTGCTGAGGTTTTCTCCAGCGCTATTAATTCTTTTCTAGATAGGCATGTGTCCTTCAAGAATAAATTACTGAGCTTCTTGAGAGGGCTTAAAGGGGTTGAAGTTGACTTATCTCTTGCCAGAATTTACTTAAGGTGGAAGAGAGAGGAGAGATTTAGTGCCATAGCCCTTCTTGAAAGACTCAACACTTTCGCTGGGGATGAGGGTATAAGACTCGTTCTAGTTCTCGACGAGCTTCAGGAACTATCACAGCTTAACCTGAATTTCTCTAAGTTACTTGCTTACGTATACGATCACCTAAAGAATATTACCGTATTTGTGTCAGGCTCTCAGGTAGGGCTATTATACGATATGTTAGGTGTTGAGGATCCTGAAAGCCCTCTCTACGGGAGGCTAGTATCCGAGGTAAGAGTTAGGAAGCTCTCGAAAGAGGAATCAATGGATTTTCTTGAGAGAGGGTTTAGTGAGGTAGGTCTCGTGATCGATAAACGTCTAATCGAGGAAGTTGTTGGAAGACTTGACGGTCTCATTGGATGGCTAACTTTCTTTGGGTGGAGCTACGTGAACGGCTTAAGGGATTTGGAAAGCGTGGTAGACGCTGCCTCCAAGCAGGAAGCTCTAGAGGTGAGGAGATTCTTATCGAGGTCTAGATCAGAGAAAAGAATGAGGATCATGCTTAAGCTAGTTTCTCAAAAACCTATGAGGTGGGGTGAGTTAAAGAGAGCACTGGAATTTAGTGAAGGGATAGAAGTAGATGATCATAACTTCAACTCCTTACTTCAAAAACTCGTTAAGGCAGGCCTGATCGAGAAGCGAGGCGAAAACTACGTGGTATCGGATCCTGTAATCGCTGCGGCGATCCAGAAATACGTCTGACTTCTAAGACCCTAAATAGTTTTCTTCAGTGTTTAACTCCTCGCGTGTAACCAGCAAGAAACGTAGTGATCTTTATTTATCCTTATCATAGGAGGTTCTTCACGTCTACATATATCCATCACGTACGGGCATCTAGGGTTAAACCTACATCCCGTTGGGGGTCTCCTTAGGTCTGGGGGTACCCCAGGTATCCAAGTTATTTTCTCTTTAGATCTTATGCGGGGTATACTTCTTAACAATCCTTGCGTGTATGGATGCCTGGGTTCGTTGAATATCTCGTCTGAAGGACCTATCTCGGCTATCTTCCCGGCGTACATGATCGCTACCCTGTCCGAGATCTCAGCTATTAAGCTGAGGTCGTGAGTTATGAAAATCATCGATGATCTCTCCTCAGCCTTAATCTTCTTCAGTAAGTTCATTATCTGTGCTTGGATGACGACGTCTAGAGCCGTGGTGGGTTCGTCCGCTATGATTAGCTTGGGTTTAAGTAGGAGAGCCATAGCTATCACGACCCTCTGCTTCATACCGCCGCTCAACTCGTGAGGGTACCTCCTCATCAACTCCGGGTTTAGACCAACTTGCTTGAGTGCGTCAGCCACTACCTTGAGGGCCTCCCTCCTAGTCATCCCTTTATGAACCATGAGAACTTCGGTTAACTGCTTCTCGACTGTGTAAACCGGGTTAAGCACGTTCATCGCTCCCTGAAACACCATGCTCACCTTATTCCACCTAACCTTCCTCAACTCACCCTCACTAAGCTTAGTTAGCTCTATCCCATCAATAACTACGCTACCTCCCTCAATCCTGCCGGGCGGGGGAACTAAGCCTAGTATAGCGTAACCTAAGGTAGACTTACCGCAACCAGACTCACCAGCTAAGCCCAGAACCTCCCCCTCACCAACACTTAAGGAAACATCATCAACAGCTCTCACAATCCCCGCTAGAGTACGGTAGTAAACCTTTAAATTACTAACCTCCAACACAGATCTAGGGGAACTCACTTCTACACACCTAGAAAAACTCATGAAAACTAATTTAAATATTCTTGAAGCTTAAATTAGCTTAAACACCTTATTCTTTGATGATGAGGTGGGCAGCCTAAGACTCTGTAAGGGGATGAAGACCACAGTTCACTCTGACCATACTTGAGTCTCCCTTGAGGTCAACCCGATAAAAACTCCCTTATTATCCTCAGTGCGTTGAATAAAGTTTATGTTAAGCTCACTGACCTCCTCCCCGTCCTGAAGGGCGGGGGTTCCCTCGCCTCCTGAAGCGGGG
>CAYZXH010000021.1:0-1862 GCA_964482405.1 uncultured Desulfurococcaceae archaeon
CAGAAGACTAATATAAAAGTTTTTATGCTTCACTTCTGAGAGCTCTTTCTTCAGGGCTTGGGGCTGTTTCATAGTTGGCGTTTGTAGGTTAGGTTATGAGTTCTGGTTTTATTTATTTGGTTTGGGCCTGCTTATGTGATGGGAGCGGTGCTCCAAGCCTGGGCAGGCTGGCTCTCGAGGGGTCTGTGTCGTTGGCCTCAATGCCCGATGACCCCACTCCAGAAGCAGCAGTGCTATCGATGAAGGAGTGAGTGAGGAGAAAGTCCCTAGATACGACGAACAAATAAAAACAAACTAACGAGAATGAGCATCTAGGGACAAACGGATATCGAAAACTAATAAATTAGTGAAAACAGTATCTAGTCAAGATTACGAGATTAAGTATTTTATTAAAAACGCGTTCTTTAATATTATCTTTAGTGTAGGAGATGGTGGATGAGGTAATTAGATCACTGATTTACGTTTTTCTCATAATGCCGAGCGTTGTGATAATGTTTGTGCATAGCATCATATACTTTCTCGGTGAAAGGAAGATTATTGGGAGTGGTGCGTGCGTAGGCACCGGCTCCCTCAACTCAGGCGTTAGCGTAATAGTTCCTATAAAGAATGAGCCTGAACACATAGTAATTGAATTAATTGAGAACTTAAGTAAGAGTCTAGGTAGGTTAGGGAATGACTACGAAGTCTTGATCGTATGTGATGATCCTCCTGAAGTAGCGTTAAGGCTTAAGAAAGCTTCTGAGGAACAGGCTTTAAGACTAGGGCTTAAGAATTTCAGGTTTGTCATAAGAACTGAAGGACCTAAAGGTAGGGTGACCGCACTAAATTATGGTGTTCTTAACTCTAGGTATGACTTAATCCTATTCTTAGACGCCGACTCAAGAATACGTGAGGACACAATACCCAAACTAATTTCATGTATTGAGTCGGGTCGTGACGCGTGCGTGGCTAGATGGGTAGGTTATAGTTATAGGAAAACGAAGCTCGGCGTCTCTCTGACGTACAGCATGAAGTACGTGGTAGACACACTCTATAAGGGCAGGCATAACCTCGGCTTCATGATCTTCCCGTTAGGTACTGGAACGATGTATAGGAAGGACGTTCTACTTAAGGTTGGTTTATGGGAACGTAACGTGATACAAGACGATATGTATATGGGGACTAAACTATACGGAGAGGGTTACCTCATCGGCTACTCCGACGAAGCGTTAGTAGAGGTTTCAGTACCTTCGAGTTTTAAGGCTTTCATAGTACAACAAACGAGGTGGGCTTTCGGCGCTATAGAGACTCTAAAGAAGGGTTACTTGAAGTACGTAGTTAAGAGAAGTAGGGATTTAGGTTTGCTGAGACTAATTGAAGGTGCTCTCTTCCTACTACAGTACACGCCTCTAGCAGGTCTCTCCCTCTCCCTAATTCTAGTACCTGTGTTGTCGATATTACTCCATGATGACTTAATGAGAATGAACATATATTTTCTGGCAGCATTCTCTATAATGACCGTAACTTACGGGTTAAGTATTTACGAATCTCTCGAAAAGCTTAAATTACCTAAACTCAGGGTACTGAGGAGTATGGGTTCTATAGCGGCTTTCACAATCTCTATATCACCCTACATCTTAATCCACACTATAAAGGCCTTACTCAATAATAGAATTTCCTACGTAGTAACGCCTAAAGGCGAGAAAGAGTATATGAACGGTAAGGATATGAATCTCGTATTATTTGCTATATACTTATCAGCAAGCCTCTTAGGTAACTTAATCACAGGAAATTACTTCACCTCGATGTGGGTCGGGGTATTCCTCGCAGGAATCTTCTACACGTTTTTGAAGGCTGAGAAACTTATTCATACGTGATTAGGT